>JAGQQW010000005.1 GCA_020426005.1 Planctomycetota bacterium
CAGTGTGAAGCGCTGGCGCGCCGTTCGGTTTGAACGTCTTCCCGGCATCCGTCGATACGAAGACCGGCACGGAAAGGACCCAGAGCTTGTTCTCGTTCTGAGGGTCGACACGGACCTGTCCGTAGTAGTACGCCGGGGACCCGCCGACGGGCGTCCCATTGGTCTTGTCCCAGGTCTTGCCGCCATCGACCGATCGGTAGATCTCGCCGCCGACGGTCGTGCGCGCCTGCGGACGACGAGCTGCACCCTGCGCCGTCGGCGCTTCGCCATCGTATTCCGGATCACGATCGGCCTCGCGTTCGGCATCGCCTTCGGTGCGTGCACGTTGCACGGGAGGTGCGACACGGTTCTCGTTCTCGATCGTCAAGTAGCAGACACCGGGCTTCGACGGCGCGAAGGCGATTCCGATACGGCCGATCTCACCTGAAGGAAGCGCCTCGATCCGGCTCCACGTGTCGCCGCCATCCTCGCTTCGCCAGACACCGGAACCCGGACCTTGTCCGTCGAAGTCCCAGGCACGTCGTCGCCGCTCGTAGGTCGCAGCGAGCAAGACGTCGGGATTGTCGGGCTGAAACGCGACATCGACGACGCCGACGTCACTGCCCGCGGCACCGTCGAGCCCGAGGACGCGATGCCAGGTCTTTCCGCCATCGGTCGTGCGATAGAGGCCGCGCATTTCGTTGGGCGAATACAGGTGCCCGAGTGCCGCCACGAACACGCGATTCCCGTCGCGCGGATCGACGACGATGCGCCCGATGTGATGACTGTCACGCAAGCCGACGTTGTTCCAGGTCTTGCCACCGTCGACCGACTTGTAGACGCCATCGCCCCAGTAGGACGAACGCTGGTTGTTGGCTTCGCCGGTCCCGACCCAGAGGACATCGGCATTGCTCGGATCGACCGCGATGTCCCCGATCGACGTCGTCGCGTGCGAGTCGAAGATCGGCTCGAACGAGAGACCGCGCGTCGTCGTGCGGAACAAGCCACCGGATCCTGAAGCGATGTACCACGTCGAGCGGTCGGCCGGGCTGACCTCGATGTCGACGACACGACCCGAGAAGTGAATGGGGCCGACCGAGCGCCAGCTCACGGCCTCGACGAGTGAATCGCGACTCGAATAGACCGTGATCTGCGCCGTGGCGACCGATGCGAGCGCGGACACCGCAACGAGCAACGAACCGAACGAAAACGATTTGGGATTCATCGGATCGACCCTCCGGTCACGGTCTTCGTGCTCTGTCCCTCGGCTTCCGCCTCGGCTTCGGATTCTGCATCCAGCAGGACCTCTTCGTCTGCGGGGATTCCCTCGCCGATTCCGAGCGTCCGCGGCCACGCGATGTCGAGAGGTTGCTCGTGATCGACCACGTCGAACGACTTCGTCACCGTGTCCTCACCGACCTTCAATGTCACGGCGTAGGTGCCGGCGGACACGCGCCGGCCTCCGCGCATGCGAGCCCGGCCCCCACCTCCGGCAGTGTTGCGTGCTCGACTCTCGCGCAGATTCCACTCGACGCGGTGAAGCCCAGCTCGTTGTTTGCCCTCGGTGCTGAAGACGGTGTTGCCGAGCACATCCGTCACGACCAACTCGACCTTCTTCTTGGTGTTGACGCCAAGGTGATAGTGAAGCTCGGCACGTTCCGGCGGATTCGCGAGCCTGAAGTAGCGATGTCCCTGACGAGCGACGCTGCGCCTCGCGAAGCGCGTCACCGTACCGGGTGCGATCAAGGCGAAGTCGCCCTTGCGCGCCTTGTCGGTCAGCTGTCGCAACGACCGCACGTCGATCGACCAAACACCACGGCCGTGCGTCGCGACGATGAGGTGCTGCTCGCGCTCTTGTTGATCGAAGTCGTGGACAGCGACCGACGGGAACCGATCGTCGAACTTCTTCCAGGACTTGCCACGATCGAGACTGATCCACAGACCGGTCTCGGCGCCGAGATAGAGCAAGTCCTGGTTGACGTTGTCGTCACGGACGCAACGCGCCGAACCAGCTTCGACGGGAAGCTCGGCAGTCAACGACGTCCACTTGCCACCGAAGTCCTCCGTGACGAACACATACGGATCGCGCTTTCCACTGCGATGCCCATCGACCGTGACGTAGGCACGCCCATCGGCGTGCGGACTCGCGTGCACACTGCCGATCCAGAGCGGCTTCTTTTCGGGCAACAACTCCGCGATCTTGTTGGAGAGATCGTCCCAGTTCTTGCCGTCGTCCTGCGTCGACCAGAGCTTGCCGTCATCGGTACCGACCCAGAGGATGCCGGGCTTGCGCGGCGATTCGGCGATCGTCGAAAGACTCGGCGGGGAGGATCGCTCCTCGCCCTTGGGCACGTCCCGAATGAGTTGCGGACTGATCGTGAGCACGTCGCGGCCGCGATTCGGCGATTTGTACAGCTTGGATCCACCGTAGTAGATCGTGGTGCCACCGAAGTTCGAGAGGATGAACGGCGTGTTCCAGTTCCAGTTGCGATCACGTTGCTTGTTGATCCGTCCACGGGCACCGTGGATGACGTCGACCCAACCGATGTTGCCTCCCTGGCTCTCGCTGAACACGATGTCGGGGTTGTCGGGGTCGACGCGACAGACGAAACCATCGCCACTACCGATCTTGAACGCATCGGCGTTGGTGATCCCCTCGGTCCGCATCGTCGCCGACGGCGACCCCCAGCTACCGTTGTCCTGGAACCCCGCGTAGATCCAATAAGGCTGACGCGAATCCGCAACGGCGTGATACGCCTGACCGATGTTGATGTTCTCGAAGGTCTCCCAGTTCTGGCACTGGTCGTAGGTGATGTTGACCCCACCGTCACAACCGAGGATCAAGTGCTTGCCATTGCGCGGGTCGACCCAGAGAGCGTGATAGTCGACGTGCACGTTCGCCATCGTGATTTCGCGCGAGCGTGATCGGAAGGTCTCACCGCCATCGAAGCTCCAGTAGAACTGGATCCCGCAGACGTAGATGTTCTGCTCATTGCTCGGATCGACGCGAATCTGCGAGAAGTAGTACGGACGTGGATTGAGCGAGTTGATGCGCTCCCACGTTTCGCCTCGATCCTTGGACAAGTAGATGCCACCGCACTGGAAACCATCGGGCCCCTGCGACTTCTGGCGATTCTCGAGCTGACCACCGATTCGATCCGCGAACGGCGTGCGAGAGTTCCCTCCTCCCGCGCCCTGACTCCGATCTCCGAACGTGATCTCGAAGCGACGGATTGCACCGTCGCGTAGCACGACGACGGGTTGGGTGTCGTTGGCGCGTTGCGTCCCGAGGACTTCGAGCATCTCCGCGTACGAGGTCGTCCCTTCGCCCGCGATCGCGAGCACGATGTCGCCGCTCTCGAGACCGGCATCTGCGGCGGGTCCTTCCTCGGTCACGTCCCCGAGCTTGGCGCCGGCATGTTCGTCTCCGCCGTTCTGGCCAATGCCCATGAGTGCGGTGCCGGGTGCACCCGGTTCGAGCGCTGGCGCACCCTCGGGGCGCATCCCGATCTTCTCGGTCTCGATCAACGCGTAGATGTGCGAAGGATTCTTGCGATAGATGTCGAACGACACGCGTCCCATCGCGACCGTCGGGAGTCCCTTCGTGAGCTTCGACCACGTGGTACCGCCATCGACACTCTTGTAGATACCCGAGCCCGGTCCCCAGCGTTTGATCGGATGATTGCCATCGAAGGCGTCGCGCTGACGTTCATAGAGAGCGGCGTAGACGACCGAAGGATCTTCCGGATCGATGATCACGTCGGTCGCGCCGGTCTTGTCGTCGAGGCCGAGGACGAGCTTCCACGAGTCTCCTCCATCCGTCGTCCGATACACGCCACGCTCCGGGTTGGGTGCCCAGAGGTCGCCGCATGCGGCGACGAACACGGTTCGCGGCTCGTCGGGATGAATCGCGATGCGACCGATGTGCCGGGTCTTCTCGAGGCCCTTGTGCGCCCAAGTCTTGCCACCGTCGGCGCTGTAGTAGACGCCGTTTCCCCACGAGGTCGAGTTGCGATTGTTCGCTTCGCCGGTGCCGACCCAAACGTGATCGCTGTTCATCGGATCGATCGCAACGTCCCCGATCGACATCACGCTTTCGTTCTGGAAATGCGGGGTGAACGTCGTGCCGTTGTTGACCGTCTTCCAGAGCCCGCCCGATGCCGAGGCTACGTAGAACTTCGACGGGTTGCGCTCGTCGACGGCGAGATCGACGACGCGCCCGCCCATCGCCGCGGGCCCGAGCTCGCGCAACGAGAGTGCCGAAGTGTCGATCGCGACGGGGATGCGCTCGTTATCCGGCGCTTGGGCACGGGCGTCCTGGGACCTCGCGGGTCCCACAGCGACGCAGATCGCGGACGCGGCGAGGGTCAAGACGGCGAACGCGCGCCGCCGCAGCGGATCGCGCGAGGTTCGCGACCGAGCCCGGGGATTCGAGCCGGTCACCGAGGGAGAAACGTAGAGCATCGAGGCTTCGCCTTCCGTCAGGCTTTTTCGGGGGTCTCGCGGGGACGTGCCCAGAACGCTTCCGAGCTCCGCGAATGGCGGAACATACGGCAGTCGTGGGGTCCGTGTTGGCACGGGCTGCGCGAACCGCCCGTGCTTCGCTACCCTATGGGGCCGCCGGGAGCGCGACCTCGCCCAACGACGATGCGCCGAATCAACGAACAACTCAGGCTATGCCTCTGCACGCTCATGGCCATTCTTCTGATGGCATGGCACTCTCACGGCCATCTTGCGGCGCAAGATCGGCCGCAAATCCCGCCACGGAAGGCGCCGTTCGAGGGGCACCCCAGGACGGTCGTGACGCCCCGACCCGAGCTCGAGGGCACGCTCGACCCCCGGAACTACTGGCAGGATCGGTTGATCGTCAAGTTCTCGGAGGACCGGGTCGTCCGATTGCCGGACTCGCGCCGGTCCGGGACTGCCGACGAACTCGTCACGCGGTCCAGGGCGACCCATGCGGCGACGCAGTTCGCACGCAGCAGTGCCGGGCCACGCCTCGGCGGCCGCCGTGTCGAAATGCTCTTCTCACGCTCTGCGGATGACCTCCAGCAAGAACGACGCGCCATCCTCGCGAAACGCCCCGACGCCGACCTCGCGGACCTCGCGAATTACTACCGTGTGTTCACTCGCGGCCGCCAGGACACCCTCGAGCTGATGCGGAGCCTGTCGGACGAAGCCAGCGTCGAGACCTGCTATCCGGAATTCCATCCGCGCGCGATCGTGCCGGCGCAGACCGAAACCAAGCAGGGCAGCATCGTGGCGATCCGCACGCCACTCTTCGAAAGTCGTCAAGGTTGGCTCGCTCCAGCGCCGGACGGAATCGGCATGCTTCCGGCGAGCGATCTGCTCGGTGCACAGGGGCACAAAGGACAGACGATCGTCCAGATCGAAGCAGCATGGACGTTCGGACACGAGGACATCCCGCAGCTTCGGCGCGATCGCGTGCTCGGACCGACAGACTTCGGCGTGTGGAACATTCTCGCGTGGCGTGACCACGGAACCGCCGCGGTCGGAATCCTGACTTCGGCGCGCGACGAGCGGGGAGTTCGCGGTGTCGTCCCCGAGTCGTCGCTCTACGTATCGAGTGTCGTGCTGGGCAATGCCGACGCAGTGAGTCGCGCGACGAAGATCTCGGGACCTGGCGACGTGTTCTCGTCCTCACTCGTGCACGCGGTCGCGCTCGGCAATCAGGGTTTCCATGCGCCGTTCGATTTTCCGCAAGACGCGTACGACGCCGTTCGGATCGCGGTCGCGAAGGGAATCGTGATGACGGTTGCAGCGGGCAACACGGGGAACGACCTCGCCAACCCCTTGCTCTACGGGTACCGCTACGCGTCGTCGGCAACACCTTCGGGAGCTTGGATCATCGGCGCGACGTACATGGGTGCGCGCAAGAAGGTCGCGTGGAGCAACTACGGCGACGTAGTGCGCTTCAGCTCATGGGGCGCGGGCGTGACGGCACCGGCGTACGGACAGCTGTTCAGCGATCCGAGCACACCCGAAACTCGCGCCTACACGGATGTCTTCGGTGGCACGTCCGCTGCGAGTCCCCAAGTTGCGGGAGCGGCAGCCGCCGTGCAATCCGCATCGTGGATGATGAAGCGTCGCTGGCTCGACGTCGATGCGCTCGCGAGCGCACTCGAACTCCATGGCACATCGATCCAAGGCCGTGTCGGTCCGCGACCCGACATCGCCGGCACCCTCGCCGGCCTCGGCTTGGTCGACGGCCTGCGGATCGGCGGCGAAACCAAGATCGGAGCCACGTTCGATCTCCAACTCGACCTCCGCGCGAGCGAGGTCTACGCGGTCCTCGCTTCCCTCGACACGACGTCGATCCGCCTGCCGGGCTTCACGTTCCCGCTCACCGTCGATCTCGGCCAGTCCTTCGGCATCGAACTCGGCACGATGCCCAAGTCCGGTCCGTATTCGATCCGACTGCA
This sequence comes from Planctomycetota bacterium, assembly GCA_020426005.1. GTDB lineage: Bacteria > Planctomycetota > UBA1135 > UBA1135 > JACKHW01. Next base: position 6,423 of record JAGQQW010000005.1, read on the forward strand.
GGTGCCCGGGCGCGACTCACTCGCGGGAACCAAGCTGTTCATCCAGACCCTGCGCGTCGAACCGAAGTCCAAGAACATCGACCTGACGAACCCGGTCGAGGTCTGGCTGCGCTCCCGCTGAGCCGCGGCGCGCGAGCCGCGCTCATGGCGAACGTCCGCAACGTTCGATTCCTGACGTCACGAACGTTAGGTCCGGATTGGTAGCGCTACTGCTTGCCTTCTTGTCCTGCGACGAGCTTCTCGACGAGCGCTTCGGCGACCTTGGTCGCTTTGTTGCCATCGTGACCGCGGTAGTGGATGCGCATGTCGGCATCGAGCACGACGATCGTCGGCCAACCGGTCACACCCCATGCAGTCGGAATCGGGCCACGCGTTGCCTGAGGCCCTGCCCAGAAGTTGCGCCACTGCAGTTCGTTCTCGGCAACGGCCTTCTTCGCACGGTCGACCGGGTCACTGTTGACACCGATGAGGACGAAGGGCTTGCCGGTCATTTCTTCCACGAGCGACCGCTCGTGTGGGTACAGAGCCCGGCAAGGGCCTCACCAATCGCCCCAGAAGTCGAGGAAGATGACGCGCCCCTTGTAGTCGGACAGCTTGAACTCCTCGCCATCGAGATCGGTGCCGATGATGTCCTTGGCGATGACTCCGACGCCGTAGTGCTCGCGCACGTTGATCGCAGTGTCGACCTTCTTGCGGACGGCTTCGCTCGCTTCCTTGGCGGCTTCGAGCAATTCCTGCTTGGCGGCCGCGTACTTCGGGCTTTCGAGCGGCGCGCTGTCGATCGTCGTACCATGGCGAACGAGTAGCGCCGACGCACGAACGTCAGCATTCGAACTCGCGACGAACACGTCCATCGCTCGATCGCCGATATCCGCCGAGATCATGCGACCGAGGTACGGCAGCATCGGTGCGAGTGCAGCAACGCCGCTGCTGTTCGCGTGCGTCTCGAGGATCGTCTCGAGCGCGTCGCGCATCGCGTCCTTGTTCGGAGATCCGTTCTGCACGATCCAGACGAGGAACGGGACGGCGTCTTCGCTGTTCGCGAAGGTCTTGGCATAGTTCTGCGCCTTGCCGACCAGCGGACTGAGATCGGGACGCATCGGGAAGGCCTTGACCGGCTTCTTGCCGCCCTCTGGATCCTCCGCGGCCTCCTTCATCTGCTTCTGGATCGCCTGCACTTCCTCACGCCACTTCGCGTAGATCTGCTGCTGTTCGTTGCGCAGATCGCGCATGGCTGCGGCGGGATCGTGCCTCGGAGCTTGGGGCTCGGCACCATCCTGCGTGACATCCTGCGCAAGGGCGGGCATCGCGAGGAGGGCGAGCGTGAACACTGGAATCAGACGCATGAAACACCTCGGTTCGGGGACTCGAGAACACGCGACGTCTTGCGCCATCAGCGATCATCGACCGCGATCGCGAGACGAGCGAGGCCACGATACACGAGGTTGCGAACGGCGCCTTCGCTCTTTCCCATCCGCTCACTGATCTCCGGGTAGGAAAGCCCGACGATGCGATAGAGGGTGATCGCTTCGCGCTGGTCAGCCTGCAGATCGGCGAACGCGGCTTCGAAATGCTCGAGTGCTTCGCGACCCGACATCACGCGGCTCGGTGTGCAGAGCGTTCGATAGACATCGAAGACCGAGGGCGTGGACGCCTCGGCCTCACGGGCACTGTCACGGCACTGCGCCTTGTAGTAGCGCGCCTTGTCGATCACCTTGTGGCGCACGTGCATCGCGAGCCAGCAGCGGAACGCCGCCTCGCTCTGGAACTCGAACGTCGCGAGGTCCTTGACGACCTCGGCGCAGACCGACTGCACGACGTCGGTGATCGACTCGCGCTGCGCGACCGCAGGACCGGCGTCGAGTCGGACCATCGCTTCGAGACGCGGGAGGTTGCGCACGAGCAAGGCTTCGATCGCGACACGTTCGCCGGACCTTGCACGCTGCACGATGGAGTCGTCTCGTTCGCCGTTTGCGTCGTCGTTCATCGCGGCCTGCCCTCGTTGTTCGAGACGAGACGGCGCACGATGCGCAGGCCTCGGAGTTCATTCTGATTGTCGGGGGAGATCGACTGCCGGTACGACACACTCGCGACACTCGGAGGTGAGCGCCACGAACCGCCGCGCATCATCGCGAGCGATGCATCCCCTTCGAGCAAACCATCGCCTTGTCCGTGTCAGGCGGCATCGGTCGGGTAGGCACTACAGTATGGATCGCGACACCACTCCCACACGTTGCCGAGCACGTGGTGGAGGCCGAAGCGGTTCGGCCGGAGCGCATCGACACGGGCAGCGAGCGGCCAGCCATCTCGTTCGTCGATGCAGATGTCACTCGGGGCGGCACCGGTTTCTTCAGCGCACGCATCGGCGATGTTCGCTGCTGCATGACCGTTCGAGAGAACGAGATCGTCGACGCTGCGCCCGCTCCACCACGGCGTCGAAGTCCCTGCCCGCGCCGCGTACTCCCATTGGGCTTCGGTCGGCAAATCGAGACCGTATGCACGGACGGCACGAGCAGCGATGTTGCGACTCACGGTGTCGACCGGCCAACCTGAGTCGGCTCGCGCATAGGCGGCTGTCGGCGTGGAGTTGCGAGCCAACTCGAGCGCAAGCGCGTGCAATCGTGCTGGGTCGTAGTACGACGGATCGCTCCCGGCCCAGCGTCTCCACTGGGCTTGCGTGATCTCGTGCTTGCCAACGAAGAACGGATCGAGCCGGACGGAATGTGGAGGCACCTGATTCTCGAGCGCGGAAGCGTCGAAGTGCGGCCGACGGGCGTCGGAATACTGCGCACCGATCATCGCCTCCCCACCGGGAACGAGGACGACGACCGGATCTGCGACATGCATGTTGGGGACTCGCCCGTGCTCGTCGAACTCCGCTTCGACACCCCCGACTTGCCAGACACGAAACTCCCACAGCCCCGTCGAGGGATTGCGACGCAACGGGACGAGTCCGGGCTGCGGCTCGATCCGCAGACCTCGATAGGCGGGGCACTCGACTTCGCTCGCGATCGATTCGATCGCAGTGCGCCATCGCTCGCCAGCTTCGCCAACCGTCACACGGTGCACATCGTGGGACCATGCCAGGACGCGACGTACTCGATCGACCGTCGATCCGTCCGCCTCGAACTCGTCGAGGTCCCGAAGGAGTTCGTCGATGGAGTCGCGCAGCACGATGTCTTCGTTGCTCGGGTCGCGATCTGCGGTGGCAATCTCGGCGAGGAGTCTCTGCTTGTCGGGCCGCCGAGCAATCAAATCGCTCGCACTCGCCAGCCAGGATTCGAGTTCCATGGCTGGAGGCACTTCACCCGCACCGACGCGGAGCAAGTCGCCGGCACGCGCTTCGAGCTTGCGCAGGACGACGACGTCCCCGAGTTCGTGGAAGCGCGCCAACTGCTCCGCGCTATTCGTGGCGTTTCGAAGCACCATCGTGACGATCGCTACGAACGCGACGGTGCTGATGAGACTGCCGACCGTGAGCGTCGGGTTGCGCCGCGCGAACTTCGCGAGACGGTAGAACACACTCGGCGCGCGAGCGACGATCGGCTCGTGGGCGAGGTAGCGACCGAGGTCCTCGGACAAACTCGACACCGATGCATAGCGCCGCGTGCGATCGTGCTCGAGCGCGTGCAGAAGGATGCAGTCCAGATCACCACGCAACTGACGGCACAGCCGCTGATTCTTCGAGGTCTGCTCGCCCACGTGCTCGCCGACACGGCTGCTCGGACGCTTCGCCTCGTGCGTCGCGATCGCTTCGAGCAGGCGTGCGAGCCCGCTCGAACGGACGTCGGGTAGGTCGATCGGATGAGCATGTGTGAGCAACTCGTAGAGCACGACTCCGAGCGAGTAGACATCGGTGCGCACGTCGAGATCGTCGTGTCCGGCATCCGCTTGTTCTGGACTCATGTACTGCGGCGTGCCGACGACCTGACCGACGAGCGTGTGCTGCGCACCGACGTCGAGCGAGGCTTCGATCGCCTTCGACAACCCGAAGTCGATGACCTTGGCCACGGGGCGCGGTTCACCATCGACGACGAGGATGTTGGTCGGCTTGAGATCGCGGTGGATCACGCCCTTCTGGTGAGCGTGCTGCACGGCATCACAGACCTGCAAGAAGAGCTCGATCCGTTCGCGCAGGCCCAAGTCGTGTGCGTCGCAGTACTCCGTGATCGGAATCCCATCGACGTACTCCATCGCGAGGTACGGGATGCCGTCCTGCGAGCCGACGTCGAAGACCTTGGCGATGCCATCGTGCTGCATCCGCGCGATCGCGCGCCGCTCGAGTTCGAAACGACGCAAGGCTTCGTCGAGCGCAACGCCCGTGCGCACGAACTTGATCGCGACTTCTTGGTCGATGTCCGTGCGACGTGCGTGCCAGACCTCCCCCATACCGCCGCGGCCGAGCAAACGATCGAGTTCGTAGGCGCCGACCGCTCGAGGGGTCGCATTCGGGGGCTCGGGTGAGACATCGTTGACGTCGAGTCCCCAGGCCCCGAGTACCGCGACCTTGCGGCGCAGTTCGTCAGCGAGTCCGGGATGTTCGGCGCAGATCTGCTCGATGGCCGAAGGGCCGACCTCGTCGATCCGTTCGAGTGCGATCGCGACGAGGCTCTCGAGGTCCACGTCGCTCTCCCTCACAGACGAATCCGCACCGGATAGCCGTACGCGAACTCGAAGCTGGTTCCCGAGGGCACGAGGGCGAGCCATGTGCTCCACACGTGCACGCAACGAGCCCCGGAAGGCGGTACGAGCACGGCCGGAATGTTGAGCAAGTCGGTGACGATTCCACCACCGTACGGCTGCATGCTCGTCCGAGGCTGCGTCGTGTTGAGGAGGTGGATCGATGGGAACAGGTGGTCGCCGAGCATCCACACGTGGACGGCCAAGCCATCGGTGCGCCCGGATGCGGTCCAACCGGTCATCACGCCCTCGAGCGATGGATTCCCGCCAGGACACGTGCGATAGAGCGCGGTGAACAGCCGACGGTTGGGAGACGGGCCGGTCGGCACCGGCGTGCCGAAGACGTAGTTCCACACGAACGGAATCGCACACGTCTGTGTGCCGAACGTGGGATCCGTATCACACGTGCTCTTGATGTTCGTCTTCTTCTTCCCGGTCGCAGCTGCGACATCCGTCGTCCCATCCTCGACCGGCGCCGGATCGCCGCCACTCGCTGGGCCGACGAACTCCGTATACACCAGGTCCGACGTGATCTTCCCCGCCGGTGCGGTCGTCGAGAACATCACGTAGAGCCCCTTGCCGGTCTTGTAGTCGTAGCGCACGGAGAGCGCATCGACGTCGTCGCCGACCGTAGCACCGAGTTCTCCGTACGTGACGACTGGCGTCGGTTCCGTCCATTCGGTCCCCGTCCACACGGTCATGAGGATGGTCGCGCCACTCGGTGTCGTACTTCCCCACCAGGCACCCGGCACGGCCGCCAGCGTCGCATTCGAGACCGAGAAGTAGACTCGCGGATTACGCGGCAGGAGCGACACGACACCGGCGTCGAGCAGATAGGACGGCAAGTGGGCGTCGATCGCGGTGATCTCTCCCTTCGCGTAGCGCCCATCCGGATGGTTCAACCCGATTTCACCGCTGTCGCTCTCGCGCCTCGTCGAACACGCACCGAGGGCGCAGTTGAAATAACCGGCGGGCAGCACTTTGCGAGAGTCCGAGTAGAGGTAGCTGAAGATGTCGGCACCCGCACCATCGGTCCGCCCTTGTTCCCGACCGATCACGCCGGTCGCACCCGTGGCGCCACGTTCGACGCCGAAGAGAAGCGCTCCCCAACGATCCGCAGGCAGCATCACCTGTGCACGCGGGATGGGTCCCGCGGTGTAAGTGATGTTGAGCGCATCCAAGCCACCGGAGATCGCATCGACCTGGATCGCCGGAACGAGGTTGGTCACACGGTCGTGGAACATCTTCTCGAAGCGAAGATCCGGCCTTCCAGCGAGCGGTTCGGCAGCAGCCAAGATCCCGCCCTTCTTGACGTAGATCTTCGTCGTCGAGAGGGCTGCACCGCTTCGGTCGACAGTCCCAGGACCGACGATGCACAAGACCTGGCTGGTCATCATCGGGCCGTTGTCCATCGGCTCTTGTGCCGGAAGACCGAGCGAAGCGGTCAGCGCGATCAGCGCGAGAGAGGCGTTCTTCATCTGGTGACTCCCGAGGTAGAACGCGCGAGATCGTAGCAAGAACGCAGTGACCCGAGATGCAACCACTTGGTCACATCTCGGGTCGTCCGAAGATCAGGCTCGCCCGATCTCGATCGTGCACCTCAGTGGATCACGGATAGAGAACGCCGTAGACGAAGGTCCCTGCCTCGACCCATTCGAACGTGGACGTCGAGCCCCAACCGTTGTTGACGTAGAACTCGCGGTCGTAGACGGTCGAGAAGAGCACCTTCTTCGTGCGGTAGCGATACTTGTAGGCGACGGGGTAGTGGCTGAGGAAGCCGGTCCCGACGACGCCCGGAGTGTCGCGATCGCGGATCGAGCTCGAGATTTCGTCGCGGTAGCTCGCGAGATTGACGCCGACATCGCTGCCCTTGGAGTCACACGTCGCTCCAGTGCGACCGACGAGATATCCGTCCGCGTCGTCCATCCGCGAGGGCCACGTCGCTCCGGATCCGGAGATGCACCAGGTGCCGAGGCGACCGTTGAGTTCTTCGGTCACGTTCTTGACGCCCGAGTCGAGGTAGAGCGGCGCCTTCGTCGCGGATCCCGAGTAACCACCGTCGGTGCGATACAGACCGGTGCGTGCCGACCAGACCGGGTTGCCTTCGTGGGCCTGACGATCGCCCCAGCAGAACAAGATGGCCCACGCGACCGGACCGCAGCCGACGTAGCAACTGCCGTAGGTGTGCTGGTAGTAGAGCGGCTGCGCCGACGTGCCGCCATCGGCGAGATAGGTCGTCCACGCGCTCCAACCGAGCGGACCGACGACGGCAGCGCGCTCCGACCGCCAGAGATCGGCGCAGTTGTCGCGGAGTTGACGCACGAAGGGGCGGTAGTTGTCCGCATACGCGGTCTTGAGTTCGGACCAGGTCCGCCAGCCCGTGCGATCGAAGCTCGCCGGTGTCGGTGTGCCTTCGCGCAGCACGGCCGGCAGGTTGATCATGCGATCGGGCAGGTTGCCGACGCGCGTGATCATCGCGCCCATCGCGTTCTCGGCGACGTAGCAGAGGGCATCGAGCTTGTAGACCTTGTGGATCGTCTCGGCGCCGGCGCGCTCCTCGAGCTGCGCCATCTTGCTCTGACCGACCGAGCTCCAGTTGGTGATCGGACGATCGTGCTCGCCTGTCGACGCGACCAGGAAGCCGCCGAGGTCCATTTCGTATTCGTAGTAAGCGACACCCTGGACGTCAGGACGATACATCGGCGTGACGCGAACGATGCTCGGGACAGCGTCCCAGCCTTCTGCCATCTCGGTGTTGACGACTTCGGCGATCCGCTGCAGGACGCGATTGCGGCACGTCGCTTCGCTGTCGATCTGACGGAACTGGAGCGACGGATCGTTGCCGAACTCCTGCAGGCGCGAGATGCGACCGTTGCCGGCCTCGTCGAACGTCACGACTTGGAAGAACGTGTGCGCGTTCGCGTTCGTGCGCAGCTTCATCGCGGTTTCGAAGGCCGCGTTGCTCACGAGCGGCAACGTCTGCATGCGCGTCGTGTCGAGTTGAAGCACGCCGGTCATTCCGGGGACTTCGCGATTGTCGCCGAGCTGGTCGGCCGCGAGGAGCACGACCGGGGCTGCCGGAGCCGGCAACGCGATCGGCGTCACGCCGCGCATGAGTTGGGCCTGGGTCGGCATCGCGACCTGGGCGAGGATCGGGGAGGACAGCGTCAGAAGAGCGGCCGTCAGCTTGCTCGTGTTGGTCTTCATGGTGAAGCTCACTTGGTTTCTCGGTTCGGAGAGTCGAGGTGTGACTTGCGAGCGCCTGTCGCCCGCATGACTCGAGGAGCGAAGGGGGCGGACGCCTGTCACAGCCGATTTCGAACTTTTCCGGCGACGCGCGCTCGCGGCCTCCCGGCATCCATGTTCGGCATTTGTAAGGAAGCCGTTCCGGCTTAGAATCGCGCCGTGCCGCTGTCCCACTTCCTTCCCACCGTCCGTGACTGGTTCTCCGAACGCATCGGGACTCCGAGCGCACCGCAGGAGCGCGGCTGGCCCGTCATCGCGAGCGGCGCCCACACGCTGATCGCCGCGCCGACCGGCTCGGGCAAGACGCTCGCTGCCTTCCTCCACGCGATCGACTCGCTGCTGCGACTCGGGCAGGACATCCCGGACGAGACGCGCGTGCTCTACGTGAGTCCGCTCCGCGCACTCGGCAACGACATCCGCGACAACCTCGAGGTGCCGCTGCGCGAGATCACGGAGCGCAACTTCTTCTTGCCCGAGCTTCGGGTGCAGGTGCGCAGCAGCGATACGTCGCCGAGCGAGCGACAGAAGATGCGGCGCAAGAGTCCGCACATCCTCGTCACGACTCCGGAGTCGCTCTACATCCTGCTCACGACGCCGAGTGGGCGCGCGATGCTCGAGACCGTGCGCACGGTCATCATCGACGAGATCCACGCACTCGTGCGTGACAAGCGCGGTTCGCACCTCGCGCTCTCGCTCGAACGCCTCGAGACACTGACCGGCGGGTTCCAGCGCATCGGTCTCTCGGCGACGCAAAAGCCGCTGTCGGACGTTGGCAACTTCCTCGGCGGTGTCGTCCACGATGAGTCGGGCACACGCACGCGCGACGTCCAACTCATCGACGCCGGTCACCGTCGCGAACTCGACCTCGCGATCGAAGTCCCGGGCACACCGCTCTCGACCGTCTGCTCGAACGAAACGTGGGACGAGATCTACGCGCGCATCGTCGAGCTCGTGGAGGCACACACGACGACGTTGATCTTCGTCAACACGCGCAAGATGTCCGAGCGCGTGGCGGCAAGACTGTCCGACCTCCTCGGCGACGATGTCGTCGCGAGCCATCACGGGAGTCTCTCGAAGGACGTGAGACTCGAGGCCGAACGCAAGCTCAAGAACGGCGAGCTCCGCGCACTCGTCGCGACCGCATCGCTCGAACTCGGCATCGACGTCGGCGATATCGATCTAGTGATCCAGATCGCGCCGACGGCGTCGATCGCGACGTTCTTACAACGCGTCGGACGCGCGGGTCACAGCCTCGGCAAGACGCCCAAGGGCAGGCTCTTCCCGCTCACGATCGACGAACTCGTGTGGGCAGCAGCGACCGTGTCGTGCGTGCGACGCGGCGATCTGGATCGCACGCCGCAGCCACCCGAACCCCTCGACATCCTCGCCCAGCAGATCGTCGCGGCCTGCGTGACCGAGGACTGGCAGCTCGACGAGCTGTTCGACGTCCTCCGCCGCTCGTGGCCGTATCGCAATCTCACGCGCGAGGACTTCGACGCGACGATCGAACTGCACACGAAGGGACGCAACTGCCTGCTCCATCGCGACACCGTGCTCGGCAAGCTGCGTGCAACCAAGCGCGCACGCCTCACGGCGGTGATGTCCGGCGGCGCGATCCCCGACCTCGGACAGTACCGCGTCATCCTCGAACCCGACGGGACGCTGATCGGCACGCTCGACGAGGACTTCTCGATCGACTCGAGCGTCGGCGACATCTTCCAACTCGGCAACGCTTCGTGGCGCATCCTGCGCATCGAACGCGGCGTATTGCGCGTCGCCGACGCGCGTGGTGCGCCACCGACGATCCCGTTCTGGTTCGGCGAAGCGCCTGCTCGAACGATCGAACTGTCGGCCGAGATCGCGGCGCTGCGCGAAGAACTCGTCGACGCCGAATGGTGCGCCGAGCGCTGTGGGATCAGTCTCGCGGCAGCCGATCAGATCGCGGACTTCGTTCTCGAGGGCCGCCGCGCACTCGGGACCGTCCCAACACAACAGCGCATCATCGCCGAACGCTTCTTCGACGAGAGCGGTGGACAACAACTCGTGATCCACGCACCGTTCGGTGGCCGCATCCTGCGCGCTTGGGGGCTCGCGCTGCGCAAGCGCTTCTGCAAGGGCTTCGGCTTCGAACTGCAAGCTGCGGCAGGCGAAGACTCGTTCTTGATCTCGCTCGGGCCGATGCACAGCTTCAAACTCGACGAGGTGTTCGCGTTCCTCAAGAGTGCGACCGCGCGCGACGTCTTGATCCAGGCGTGTCTCGGCTCGCCGATGTTCGAGAGTCGTTGGCGTTGGAACACGACGCGCTCGCTCCTCGTCGAGCGGATGCGCAACGGCACGCGCGTACCGACACCTCTGCAGCGCTTCCGTGCCGACGACTTGCTCGCCGAGGCGTTCCCGCAGGTCGCCGCATGCCCCGAGACGCTGCCGGGCGGCGATCTCCCGGTGCCGATGGAGCACCCGCTCGTCCGCCAGACGATCCTCGACTGCCTCCACGAAGCGATGGACGTCGACGGCATGCTCGACATCTTGCGTGGCCTCGAGACCGGCGCGATCGAAACTGTCGCCGTCGACCTCTCCGAGCCCTCGCCGTTCGCGCGCGGCATCCTCGCCGCGCAGCCGTACGCGTTCCTCGACGATGCACCGCTCGAAGAGCGTCGGACCCAGGCGGTGATCACGCGCCGCAGCCTCGAACCTCGACTCGCCGACGAGATCGGTGCACTCGACCCCGATGCCGTCGCACGCGTGCGTGGCGAGGCTTGGCCCGCCCCGTCTTCGGCCGAAGAACTGCACGAAGCCCTGCAGTGGATGGGCTACGTGTCGCGAGACGAAGCGGTGCGTTCCGAATGGACGGGATACCTCGCGATTCTCGAGGGAGCGGGACGCATCGAGTGGGATGGCGACCGGTGCTTCGCCGTCGGCGCGCCACGCGACGACAAGACCGTGTGGCGCGGCCGTCTCGAGGCGCTCGGTCCCTGCTTCTCGGACGACCACGCGCTCCTCGTTCTCGAGAGCGAAGGAATCGCGATGCGCTGCCGTCTCGAGGGTCGCGAGGCCTGGTGCGACCGTCGGCTGCTCGCGCGCATCCATCGCTACACCGTCGATCGGTTGCGCGCCGAGATCGCACCGGTCACGGCCTCGGAGTTCTTGCGCTTCTTGGCGCGCTGGCAACACGTCGAAGACACGTGCCGTCTCCATGGACCGAATGGTGTGCGCGAAGTGCTGACCCAGTTGCAGGGCTTCGAAGCCCCTGCCGCAGCGTGGGAAGGCAAGATCCTGCCGATGCGCGTGCGCGGCTATCGCCGTGAATGGCTCGACGAAGCCACGCTGTCGGGCGCCTTCGTCTGGGGACGCTTTTGGAGCGCAGGCAACGGGCCGATCAAGACGACTCCGCTCGCCTTCGTCCCGCGCGAAGAACTCGACGCGTGGACCTCGCTCGCGGGACCGAGCGCAATCGACGATGGCTCGTCCCACGCGACCAAGGTGTTGGAGCTACTCTCGTCGCGCGGAGCGGTGTTCCCGCAAGAACTCGAGCGCATCGCCGGCCTCGCAAGCGGCGATCTCGAGAGTGCGCTCGCAGAACTCATCGCGCGTGGCCTCGTCACGTGCGACTCTTGGGGTGGCCTACGCTCGTTGATCGTGCCCCCTTCGCGTCGCAAGTACGCGATGTCCACGATCGGACGTTGGAGCCCGCTGCGCGCCGCACACGAGGGCGAAGCCGACGAAACCGATCTGCGCACGCGCGCCGAACCGCACGCCGAACACCTCGTGCGCATCTTGCTCGCGCGCTGGGGAGTCGTCTTTCGTCGGGTTCTTCAACGCGAACGACTACCGATCCCGTGGCGCGAAATGTTGCGCGTCCTCCGCCGTCTCGAACTCCGCGGCGACGTCCGCGGCGGTCGCTTCGTCGCCGGCTTCGACGGCGAGCAGTTCGCGTTGCCCGGCGTGATCCGAGAACTGCGTCAGGTCAGGCGTGACCACGGACAATCCGAGTTCGAAGTCGGTGCCGCGGATCCACTCAACCTAGCCGGGATCTTGACGCCGGACGCACGAGTCTCCCGTGCACGACGCGGTGTCGTCTCGATGCTGGGCTGATCACCCCGTTCGGTCGAAGCAGCAGCGAACCCGTCATTCGCGCCGTTGTTGCGCCATGCGTAACGCGTGACGCCGCGCGACGAACTCGTACATGAAATACGACCAGAGCACACCGATCGGAATCAGCACCGCGAGTCCGATCAAGAACGTCGAGAACCACTCCGCTTGCTCGAAGATCATGTTCATCGCGATCGTGAAGACGACCGACAAGCCCACGCCGTACATGAGCACTCCCTGCACGAGGACGAAACGGCTGCGAGTGGGGAGCGTGTTGGCCATGGCCGTGCAAGATAGCAGAGAAAATCCCCGTTTCGATGTCGGGAGCCAGGGTCTCGTGCGTCTTGCAGCGGGAGACACTCGTACAACGCCCCTGTGCGCGAAGACCGCATGTCCCACGATCGTGGATCCGAAACCCACCGCCGCAGCACGTTCCGAGCCCGAGTCAGCCCGCGACTCGAGGCCCTTTGGCTCGAGCATCGTACCTGGATTTCCGCACTGGCCGCGACCCTGCGCCCTCGCGGCACCGAACTCGAGGACTTACTCCAGGAAGTCGCCCTGAAAGTCCTTCGAGGCTTCGACGATCTCCGTGATGACGTTGCGGTTCGGGCATGGCTGCGGAGCATCACCAAGAACGTATGCACCGACGCCGGTCGCCGGCAGCGTCTTCGCACGACAGAGTCTTGCGAACTGACGGCAATCGCCGTGAACGGAGATCGCGAACTCGAGCGCGTCGAACAACGCGACGAGGTCGAACGTGTCCAACTCGCTCTCGCGACGCTTCCTGAGAGCGCCCGCGAATTGCTCGCACTGCGTGCGATCCGCGGACTGACCCAACGTCAAATCGCCGAGACACTCGAGCTCACCGAAACCGCCGTCGAACAGCGCCTCGTTCGTGCACGTCGCGCACTGCGGCGTGCGCTCGAGCAGCCCATCGACACCGCAAGACGAACCACTCACGACCACGGCGAGACCAACGGCATCGTCGGTCGTGTTCCGAGGGAACGACCATGAACGAACACGTCGAATCCGCGCTGCATCGCGTCGTCGATCGATGCGCGACGCGCGAAGACTGGAGATTGCTGCAGGGCCAGCGAACATCGCCTTCTGCCCGAACGGGATCCCCACCACAATCGGTCGAGGGCGAACTATTCGATCTCATGCGTGAGGACGACATGCTCCGCCTCGCGTTCGAGCCGACGATCCGAATTGCGAGCCACGTCGAACTCCCTGCTGCACGACATGACCTCGGTGAGATTCGTGCTTCCGCGCCGCACATGCACGAGCGACCCAGTCTCGAGCGTCCGCGATCGCACGCGTTGCGCCCCTTCTTAGCCGGCAGCCTCAGCGCTGCTGTGGTGTTCGCGATCGGGTGTCTCGCGCTTTGGCCGCGCGCGGACTCTGTCCATGAGGAGCGTCTATCAGCATCCCCGAGCAAGCTACTCGAACGCTACGTCGAAGCTGGTCGAGGGGCGGGCACGTTCATCGAAGAGCTGCCCAGGATTCCGATCGGTTTCGAATCGAGCACGGCGGATGACGCCAAGCCACACGTCTTGTTCATCAGGCGCTTCATCGAACGCGCCGAAGTCGAGGGTGCGTATCGCCTCGCGAACAACGAGCACGGCGACGTCATCCCGGTCCAGCTCCCGCACGCCACGATTCCAGTCGCGCGCAAACTCTGAACGAAGGTCCGTATCCATGAGCAATCTCTGCAGGAAACTCCTCTTCGCTGCACTCGTGCTTTCGCCAATGTCCTTGGGTGTCACCGCACAGAGCAAGACCGTCGATCCGCGGTTCCCGCAGACGTCCCCACTGGATTATTGGACCGTGCAATTCACGAACTCCATGCGACCACTGTCGCTCATCACCATCGGTGAAGGTGATCAGGCGATCGAGCTCGAGAGCTTCGCGAGCGGTCTCGTGCGCCTCCGCACCAAGGACAACAGCTTCTCGATGACGGCGCCGCCGGGCGGCACGATCCAATGCACGCCCGATGGCAAGACGAAGGTGCAAGTGACGCGCCCCCAAAAGGCACGACAAGTCACGATCAAGCGTGCGAATCTCGGCATCGCGGTCGACGAAGTGCCCGAAGCCCTCGCCGCGCAAATCGATGTCGATTGCACGGACATGGTGCTCGTACTCGACGTCACGGACGGCGGAGCAGCCCACAAAGCCGGAGTCCGCAAACACGACATCCTCTACGAACTCGATGGCGAATCGAAGCTCAGCCCGACGAGCCTCGCGAAGATCCTCGAGCATCACAAGCCGGGTGACGTCGTCTCCCTCGGCATCCTGCGTCGCGGCGAGAAGAAAACGATCGACGTCGAGCTCGACGAGAAATCCGAATCGATTCGATATCTCGAGCCTTCGAGCTTCTACTTCGACAAACTCGACACCGCGAAAGGCGCCACGGAGTACGCGAAGAACCTGGCGTACAACTATTGGATGTATCGCGACGAAAAGGGACGGCAGCGCGTCGTCGACCCGCTGATCAGCACGCAACTGAACACCGCAAGCACTCCGACTCCACGGGACGCGTCGATCGAGGAACTACTCGACGAACTGCGTGCACAACGCAAGCGCGTAGACCGAATCCTCGAACGTCTCGATTTGTTCGACAAGAACTCGAAGCGGAAGAACAACGAAATCAGATAGCGCCCTGCAGGGTGTCGACGACGAACGCGAGTTCGTCCTCGATCTTCGGATTCGTGTAGGTCTCGACTTCGAGCGGAACGCTCGCATCGAGCAAGTCCGGCTCGGCGACGATCGCCTGCAAGAACGCGATCACCATGTCCTGCGTCGTCTCGACCATCGCGTCGCCGCGCCAGTGCAAGGGCATGTGGTAGTGACACAGGAATACATCGGTGTCGACGGGACTCGCCGCCCCGAACACCTCTGCGTCGAGATCCACGAACGGGCCGACGCGCCCCGTCGCCTCGAAGGTCTGATGTAGGTAGACCGGGTCCCGGTACTGCGTCGCGAGTGCCTCGTGACCGCGGACTCCTCGAGCGACGAGGGCCGAACTCAGCTGCACCTTGCCGACTCGGATCCCTGCACGCGCGAGTCGACGCAAGCACTCGATCGGGTCTTCGCCGACGACCGCAGCGTGGCACAGATCGAGGCAGACGCCGACGTGCTTGCGCATCGCCGCCTCGTTGCCCTGCCCCGCAGCGAACGGAAGAGCGACGTCGTCGAACCAAGCGATCGCTTCGGCAATGGACTCGAGCATGCACCACGGCTCCGGCTCGAGTGCGAGGATGACTTCGACGCCCGTGCGCTCGTGCAGCTCGTCGAGTGCGAGAGCTGCGCGAAAAACGTTGTGCACGTGATCGACCGTTGGCGCGCGTTCTCGCATTTGCCCGCGAAACCCCAATGGCACCGAGCTCAGCACTGCGCGATCTGCACGTGCGTGAGTGAGGAACTCGGCACAGACCTCGGCTGCACGAAGCGTGTATTCGAGACGCTCCGTGGTCGACCAGTCGGGCTCGTAGACGCTTTCTTTGACTCCTGGACCGTGGAAGCGACCCGCGGGAAACACGTTGAGACTCGCTGGAATCAGGCCCAACTCGTCGAGCACGCGTGCATGCTGTTCGCGACGCTCCGATCGCACCGCGAGTTCGTCGACGATGTCGCGCGGCCACCACGCACCGAGCAACAACGGCGCATTGCGACCGAGACGCCTCTCGAGCAGCGGTGCGACGATTTCGCGCAGAACTCGCTCGAATGCGTCGAGATTCGCAGCAGCATGTACATTCGTGCAATAGGTCAGCGGACGCGTGCCGCTCGCCGCTGATCGAAAATCCGACATCTCGAAGATCGTCCGCCCTTCGCAACCCGAATGCGAGCCTGACGTTGGCGAAGACGGCGGCCTCAACGGGGATTTCGCGGGATTCGGTGGCCATTTTCGTCGGCCCACCGTGCATCCCTCTACGTAGACCAAAACAACTCCGAACGAGGGACAGCTCTCTTTCTCGGACCACTGCCCCCTCTGCCACGGGTCGGTCCGGTACCTGCGCGGTGCCGGTCTGCCCGACACCGACTTACGCACCGATCATGATCCAACGTCTCGCTCGAGACGCGCGCCGTGCCTGCGCGTCGTGCGTTCTACTGCTTTCCGCGACGTCGTTCGTCATCGCGCAGCAGTCGACCGTCACCGTCGTCAACTCATCGCACATGCCCCGCGTCGAGTGGGCGCGCGCGTCGGTGCCGTTCGCCCAGGGTCAGATCAAGAAGAACGATCCGATTCCGTTCAACGTCGACTGGAAGGCCACGGAGTGGCGGCCGCTCCAGTACTGGCCGGACGGCACGCTCAAGAGCGCGCAGGCGCAATGGCTCGAAGTCCTGGGTGGCGGTGAAAAGGCAGTCCGAAAGATTCGCCCGGGCACCGTGCGCGCCAAGCCGTTCGCTCTTCACCCTGCGATCAGCGATGCAGCTCCGCTCTTTCGCATCTTCACCAGCGTGACGGATCGCGATGGCGTCCCTTACATCGCGGAGTCGCGCCCGTTCGACAAGCCGGGCAACCACCTCACGGTGTTGCACGGCAACCACGCGACGTACAGCGTTCGAACGCGCTCGTACCACGTCAATCCGCAGAACAAGGGCATCGGTCGCGACTACTTCAGTCAAACCTGCTACTTCACGTTCTTCAGCGAGATCCCGATCGCGGTCGTCGACGTCGTTGTTGCCAACGATTACCTCGGATCGGACAACCCGAAGTCGAACGATCCCAACATGCACCCGCTCGGCGACATCGGTTTCAAGTCGCTCGATCTCTTCGTAGCGGGTGCACGCGGTGTCGTGCGGTATCCCGACAAGAACGACGTCGGTGTGCACATGGTCGACACGTTCATGTCGCCATCGACGCAAGTGAACCTGCTGAAGGATGATTACCTCGGCGATGCACAAGGCAAGCGATGGCGCGTGATCGTCGTCTTCGATTCACCGCGCTACACGCCCGGTGAACGATCGGCGTGGGCGAACGTCGCGGCATCGTGGTTCACGCACTCGATGATCCCGACCGTCGACCTCGCGACGTGGCAACGAACGAAGGCCTTCGGGCTCTACGGAGGACCTGTCGATCCTTCGACGTGGGGACCGGTCCAGATTCGCGAAGACTACGACCTGTGGCTGCAACAGCCGCACTTCGGCGCATGGGCGGACTGGGGTGATTACACACACACCTGGGTGACGGGCACGCACCGGAACGGCCCATCGACGGAACACAAGATCCTCGCGGTGCAGCATCAGGATCCGCGTCCGCTCTACATGCTCGAAGGAAAGGCTTGGCAGCAAACCGCGCGGCCCTACCAGATCTGGGACATCCGGATCGAGCCTGACGACGACATCTACATGTGGGACGGCTTGCCGTACACCCTCGCGAGCACTCGTCGAATCAGTGCCGAAACGCTCGGTCGCTACGACTTGCGGCAGAACGATCCGTACAGCTACTACAGGAAGGACGTCCCCATCGGCTACAACCACCGATGGAACGCCTACGAGCCAGAGCACTTCTCGACCGAACTCCTCTTCGACTACTTCTCGATGACGGGCGACTGGCGCTGCCTCGACGAGATGCGAATGCTCGGTGAGTGCTACATGGGATGCTTCCGCCATCAGAAGTATCAGATCTCGTACGGCCCGCTATCCGCACGTGGCGAAGGCTGGCCTGCACAGGCAGCGATCAAGATCTGGTTCGCGACTGGCGATGATCGCTTGATCCAACATTTGCAGCGTCGCATCCGCGAGATCATCGAGCCCAAGCGTGAGAAGAACCACCCGAGCAAGGCCATCAGCTTTGCGCCGCAACATCCGCTCACGCTGTTCCCGACGCCGAACACCGCGCTGCTCCCGTGGCAGCACGCGGCCATCATCTACGGCTATTACCCGCTGTGGCAGTATTGGGGGGACAAGACCGCTCGCCAGATCGCACACGACATGGTCAGCGTCGTCGAGTATTCGTGGGTCTTCAACTACAACGACCCGGTGCTCGGCTTCTTGCCCGACGTGATGCGCTACTACGTCCCGATCACCTACCAGAACAAGCTGTGTCCGCCCGATATCTGGGACAACACCCAAGGGATCGGTGTGCGCTATGGCGACCTTCCTCTCGGTGGTGCGCACACGTTCTTCGCTGCAGCCCTGGACGTCCTCGCGGAGGACACGACGGATCCGATCGAACTCGCGAAAAACCAGTACGCGCGCAAGCACTTGATGCACGACAAGCCCAACACCGACCGTTGGCGTTACAGCCGTTGGTTCAGCTTGCGCGAACCGCCGAAGTGATCGCTTCGAACTCGACGAGCCGCTGCTCGACGAGGTCGAAGTGCCGGTGATCGGCACAAGGTTCGATCGCCTCGCGCCGCTCTCGGCGTAGCTCCGCACTGAGAGCGCCTCTCCCCAACATCGCGAGCGTCGCCGCATCCAAGTCGGGAACCGACTTCGGATCCTGGACGACGCGAGCGATTCGGCTCGCGGTGGAGCTGCCTTCTGGGGCCAACCACGCCGCGACGCCATTGCAGCGAGTCGTCACGACAGGCAGCCCGGTCGAGAGCGCTTCGAGCGCGCAATAGCTCAGGTTGTCCTCGAGGCTCGGAGCAAGCAAGACGTCACACGCGTGATACACGCGGAGCATGTCCTCGACGAACCCGAGCCCGATGACCCCTCGCTCCGAGTCACGGAAGCGCTCGGTCCCGCGTCCAGCGAGCACGAGCCGCGCATCGACGCGACGTGCGCGGATCCTACGTAGGACGGCCTTCGCAGCGGCAAGCCCCTTGCGTTTCTCGTCGTGCCCGACGAACAAGATCGCTGGACCACCGCAGAGCCTGAGGGCCGATCGAGCCGCCTCACGACGAGCACCATCCGGTGGATGAAACCGGACCATGTCGACCGGCAGCCCGACGACATCCAACTTCCCGGCGAAGGCCGGATGCCGGGATGCCACATCGCTCGCCACGAGCGGTGAGTTACAGAGGCAGAGACGTGGGACGGACGCACCGTCCCGAAAGAATCGATCCTCGCGCTCGAGGTAGACCCGAGTTCGTGACGACATGCGTCGCGCGAGGGCCCGCGCCGGCCTCATGAGCGCGTTCTCGGAGCGACGCCTCGCCGCCAGGCTCGAGACGAGCAGCCCCCCGAGAGGCAAGAACACGTTCGCAGGTCCGGGATGCCGAAACGCGACGGTCAGGAACCCCGCGCTCTCGAGTCGAGGCAGCAACTCGTCTGATTCTTCGTAAAAGCGAACCCCTTGGCCCCGGACCGATTCGACGGTCACACGCCGGGCAAGGTCGTCGTCCATCACGACTCGGTCGTTCGCGGTTCCGGTCACGATCACGACTCGATGGCCACGCCGAGCCAAAGCAGTGCACAGGGAATCTGCGTAGGCCTCCAACCCACCACGCTTCGGCTCCCACCGATCCAGAATCAGCGCGATGTCGAGCGCGGTGTCGCTCGTGGTCTCGCTCACACCGCGATCCGTGGCCGATCGAAGGCCAAGGCGGCAAAGGTCACGCACTGCGATCGATCATCCGCCACTGCTTGGCCGTAGTGCAACGTGCGCCCACCTTCCCCCCCGAGAGCACTCACGAGCTTGCTCACGAACCACACGGGCGTCGTTCCACACACGCGTCGTGCATTCCCGTCGCCTTCGATCCCCTGCAAGAAATCCACGTCGTTGCCAGAACAGACCGCAGCGAGACTCGACAAGTCGGCAGCGCGCACCCGCTCGAGCGAGGCATCGTCAATGCGTGCAGGATCACCGAAGAACGGTCCGATATGCGCGAAGTCCGCGCCAGCGACGAACATGACACGCGACGGACCGAACTCACGGCACGTCTCGAGGATGGCATCGACGTGAGCGTTCGACCGGGTCGATTTCGTTGCCGGAGGTCCACCCGTCAAGAACGGCACGATTCGGAAGTCAGGCCGTCGATCTCGCAGGACATGCCGAAGGAACAGGACCTGGAACTCGAGGGAATGCTCGTCGCGATGCAGGATTTCCTCGGACTCCCAAGCGTCGAGGCTGCCAGGATCGTTCGACGCGAGGCGAGACCGAACACTCTCCAAGAAGTCACGATCGCAGGCGACGTCCCCCCACGGTGTCGCGAATCGTTTCGCTGTCGGCACGAGGAGAGAACTCGGGCCTCGATGACCGGTCCCGAACACGACCACGATCTCCGCCGGCTCGGGGTCGCCTGCGAGAGCACCGTAGGCCGACGCATAACCAGCTTCGCCACGCGTCAGATCGATGTGCGGGGCGATCAATCCGAGCAACCGAGCCCCAGACCCGACTCGGTCCTCCGTACGCCCGGAACTCAAGACTGCGTCGAGCCGCTCCCGACACGCGGAAGGATCCGAGGGATAGCCTCCTGAATCTGCGTGCCGCAGCGGTCGCACCGCGAGATCCGCGAACTCACGTCGCTCGCTCTCACGACGGGACTCGACTCGCTCACCCTCGAGACAGAGTCGCTCGTCGAGATCCGCCGCGATCCGAAGGACGTCGCTTCCCGCGACGGGTTGGCGAAACTGCCGTTCCAACAACCCGGCGATCTCGTCGCAGGTTCGCTCGCCGTCGAAGAGAGCCAGCACCGGCATCAATCCTTGCGGCACGAACACGGTGTCTCGGAAAAGCCCTTCCGGATCGGTGAGAAGGACACCATGCATCGATGGATCGACGGACTCGCGTAGCTCGAGAGCCCGCAATCGCGGGCGTTCTGCCGTAGTCATCGAGAGAACCCCGTGTTCGTCCATTGGCCTGACAGCAGAAAACCTACGACCGAAACCGGGACAAGTCACCGGCGTTCCCTTGGACAATCCCCGGACTATCCGAAAGCATGGAGTCCATGTCGTTGCAAAACCGCACCAACACGGCTGGAGACGTGTGCCCACCGTTCTTCCTCCACGTCCAACGTGACGGGGAACGAACGACGCATCGCTTCTCCAAGCGCGAGATCACGCTCGGCAGGTCTCGCGAGCGCGACGTTCCGCTCAGCGAGAAGAGCATCTCCCGCCATCACGTCACGATCGAGATCCGTGACCGCAAGGTGGTCGTGATCGACGAAGGCAGTCAAAACGGGACGTGGATCCAGGGCATTCGTGTCGAGCAGGGCACCGAGGCCGAACTGAGACCAGGCGACGTCCTGCGCATCGGCAGCTTCGAGATCACGGTGCAATTCCTCGCGGATACGGCGGACGCGGGCGACACGCACACGGCTGAAGAAACCGGTCATTCGGACGGCGGACTCGACACGAGCACGTTCGCTCGTCTGATTCAGGCGCTCAACGAAGAACTCGATCCCGATCGGCTCCTGACCATCATTGTCGACGCGGCAATCCGCACGACCGAGGCGGAACGCGGTTTTCTGGTTCTGGATTCACAAGACAACGCACCTTCGCGCGATCGCACTCGATCCCAGTACGAAGTGCGTGTGGGGCGCAACTTCGTCGGCGAAACCGTCAGCGACCCACTGACTGCGATCAGTAAAACGATCGTCGGAGAATGCCTCGGCGATGGCGAGCCACGACTGACCGTCAATGCGCAGGACGACGAGCGTTTTTCGGCGTTGCAGAGCGTCGAAGACTTGAGACTGCGCTCGGTGCTCTGCGTGCCGTTGCGCGTTGCCGGCAACATCGAAGGAGTCCTGTACCTCGATAACAGGCTCCAGCATCACGCATTCGACGAACACGACAAACAACTCCTCGTCGTCGTATCCGACATCTCCGGCGTGGCGATTCGAAACGTACGCCTCATGCAGGATTTGACCGCCAAGAACGAAGCACTCGTCGAAGCGCACGACCGCGTCGCCGACCTCGCGGCGAAGCTCGAAGGACGCGTTCGCAAACAAGCCGACGAACTCTCCGAGGTCCGCCAAGAACTCGCAGCCTCACGACGCGCGCTCGGACTGCGACATGACTACAGATCGATCGTCGGAGAATCCGAAGCGATGCAAGACGTCTTCCGGCTCTTGGATCGTTATGTCGATTCTCAGGATCCGGTTCTCGTCCTCGGTGAATCCGGCACCGGCAAAGAACTGATCGCCAAAGCCCTGCACGAGCAAGGACCGCGCGCAGAGGGTCCATTCGTCAGCGAGAATTGCGCAGCATTGCCGGCATCCTTGCTCGAGAGCGAACTCTTCGGATACGTGAAGGGAGCATTCACCGGCGCCGTCCGCGATCACAAGGGCCTGTTCGAGCAAGCCAAGGGTGGCACGTTGTTCCTCGATGAAGTCGGCGACATGTCCGCCGATCTACAATCGAAACTGCTGCGCGTTCTTCAAGAACGCGAGATTCGGCCAGTCGGCTCGAGCCACACGATCCCGATCGATGTCCGCCTCGTGACCGCTACGCATCGAGATGTCGCCGCTCTCGTCAAGTCAGGCGAGTTTCGCGAGGACCTGTTCTACAGGCTCCACGTCTTGCCCCTGCGCCTACCGCCGTTGCGCGAGCGCATCGGAGATGTGCCGCTTCTCGTGCAGTCGATCCTCTCGAAAGCCTGCGTCGAGGCCCGGCGACCGGTCCCGAGGATCTCATCGAAAGCGCTCGATTTGTTGGCAGCACACTCGTGGCCAGGCAACGTTCGTGAACTCGAGAACGAGATTCGCCGCGCGCTGTTGCTTGCCGAGGGTGTCATCGATGCAGAGCAACTCAGCGAACACATCCAAAACCCTTCGATGCAACTGCACGATCGATCACCATTGCCTGCCGAGTCCGGCACGACTCTGCCTCGTATGGTGAGACTGCTCGAGGAGAGCGAAATTCGCCGCTCCCTCAAGCGAGCCGAGGGCAACAAATCGAAGGCCGGTGAGTTGCTCGGGATCTCGCGCTTCGCGCTCCAACGCAAGCTCGACAAGTACGGCCTCGATGACGACGGCAATGCCGCGTCGTCTGCGTCGGACGACAAAAGCGCCGAAGAAGAGTAGCGACTACTCGCTCAGCCGAGGACGCGGTTGAGCACGTCGCGGATGTTCTCGAGCGCCTTGCGGAGCTGATCGCGCTCAGCTTGGATGCTGCGCACACCCGAAAGCAAATCGTCGAGGCTCCCCGCAGACACGTTGACGTTGCGCGACGCCTTGGATGTCGATCCCTTCGGTCGGCCAGGACCGCGACGCTTGCCGCCCGTCTTACCCGCCTTGGACTTGACGATATAGACGAGGTTTCGCGAGCAACCGACTTTCTTCGCGATATCGGCATCGGACATACCGGTGCTCAGCAGTTCGCGGATTTGATCTGATTTGGTTCCAGCCATGAATGATCCCGTTTATTGGCGAACATCATTGTTCGCGGGCGAAGACTCTAAGATCGGCGCTCTGCAATATCGATAGTTTTATCGATATGAAGGCAATAGACGCATGTGGATAAACTCGCCCTATTGGTTCGCGTACTTCACGGGAACACTCGACAGCTCCCCACGCAAGTCGCGCTGCATCTCCGCACGCACGCGTTCAGAGCTGAGCCCCAGCCCGAACAAATAGCTGAGCTTGGTCAGAGCAGCTTCCGGGGTCATATCGAACCCGTTGATCATCCCAGCGGCCGCCATACCACGTCCGGTTTCGTAATCGTCATCCGAGACACGACCGGCCAAACACTGCGTGCAGTTGACGAGAACGACTCCACGCTCCGTCGCTTCTCGCAAAGCGTCCGTGAAGCCTCGACTCGAGGTCGGGCCATTGCCCAGGCCATAGGATTGAATGACCGCCCCCTTCAGCGGCGGTCTCAAGAAGTTCCGAAGGAACTCTTCACGAATACCCGGAAACAGCCACAGGACGCCGACATTCGAGTCCATGCGCTCGTGCAACCGGATGGCGCGTTCTCCCGCTGGCGCGATTCGGACGTGCTTCCAATCGACTTCGATCGAAACTCCAGCCTCGGCGAGCGGCGGATAGTTGGGGGACGAGAACGCAGCAAAGCTGTCGCAATCGACCTTTCGGGTCCGACATCCCCGGTACAGCTTGTCATCGAAGAAGACACAGACTTCGGGAATCGGCTCATTGGCCGCGATCATCATCGACGTCATGACGTTGAGCCACGCGTCGTTCCTCGGCAAACACAACGGCACCTGAGAACCGGTCAACACCACTGGGCGTCTCAGGTTCTCGAGCATGAACGCGAGCGCCGACGCCGTGTATGCCATCGTGTCGGTGCCGTGCAGAATCACGATACCGTCGTAATCCGGCAGCTTTGCCTCGATGCGCCGGCCGATCCTCAGCCAGTCATCCGGCACCATCTCTGCCGAATCGAGTAGCGGCTCGAACTCCTCGAGGTCGTAGTCGGGCAGTCCCGGCCGATGGAGGAACTGCGCGTTGTCGAGCGCCGTACGGATGGCACCCCGTTTCGGGGCCCATCCGTGATTGCCGGGCTGCATTCCGATCGTGCCGCCAGTGTGGGCGATATAGACCTTCTTGGTCGGATGCATCCCGGATACGTGATCAGAAGAACGACTTGAACTTGCTGAGCATGTCGATCGCACCTTGTGCGGTCGAGGCGATCTGCGGCTCGCGCATGGCGGCATCCTCGAGGCTGCCGGTCGTCGTCGTGATCGGCCCGCTCAGCTTTTGCTGGAGCATATCGCGAATCGCCTGATCGGGCTTCGCCAACGCGCTCATCTTGTCGTGGAGACCACCAAGGGTCCCGGTCGCCTTTTCGATAGCGCTCTTCGCGTCCGCGAGCATCGTGCCACCGAGACCGACCTTGCTCGCGATGTCGCCGAGCCCCGTCACCGAGCTCGCGACTTGTCCAGCGAGGCCCTTGAAGGTGTCCATATTGCTCATGATCGCGTTGCAAGAACCGAGTGCGAGCAGGACTGACGAAGCGATGAACAGGCGTGCTTTGTGCATGGTGAGGAAACCTCTCGTGTGCGAGACGTAGTGCGGTGTCAATCGACCGATCGCCTGCACGATGCAGCCGTCGGGGGCGCGATTAGAACCCCGCGAACGCCGGGATTCAAAGGTGTGCGGTTTTGCCATTGGCAAAGCCCCATCCGGCACGATGTCGCGCAAGCGACTCTCCCTCACAGCACGACTTTCGTCGCGTCCCTCTCTCGTTCCATCGCACCGAAATACTCGCGACGTTCGAACCTGAAGAGCTTCGCGACGATCATGCTCGGAAACCCTTCGACCAGGCGATTCCACTCGAGCGCGGTGCGGTCGTAGAACGACCTGCTAGCAGCGATCTTCTCTTCGAGGGCCCACAGCTTCTCGTGCAACTTGGTGAACAATTCATTGGCACGGAGTTTCGGATAGCGCTCGGACAACGCGAGGAGCCGCCGGACCGCCCGACTCCGGACACGTTCGTCGCGGATGGTCTCCTCGCGTGATTGTGACGCAGCGTTGCGAAGTCGCGCGAGCGCTTCGAACAGCTCTTGCTCGTGCTCCGCATACGCTCTCGCGACTTCGACGACCTTGGGTACGACTTGATACCTCACGTCGAGATCGACGTCGATCTGTCGCCACGCAGCCTCCGTCGTCTCACGCTGACGCACGAAGCGGTTGTAGCTGGACCAGAGCCACAACGGTAACCACACGACTACGCCAATCGGGATTCCGCGGTACCAATTCGCCTGCTGCCACGTAGGCACTCCGATCATCGACGCGGCGATGGCGAGCGCGAGCAAGCCGGCGAACAAACCGAACCATCGCATGACGGCCTCGGACCGGTCCCCGCCTCGGACGTAGTCGTCGGACGTTATGGTCGTGATGATCAGCGGAACGCGATCGAGCGGAGCGAATCGGCCACCTTCGACTTTGACGCCGAGAGCGTGGACCTCGATACCGACCGGAAGCATCGTCGCTACGTGCCGCCGCGAGAAACCCGCATAGTCGTAACCGGTACTCGGCAAGCGCTCGAACGTGGCTTCGCGTGCTGTGATCGCAATCGATCCCGTGTCGTCGCGAATCGCGAAGTCGCATGAATCGCGCTCCGCGTATTCCGTCTCCCAACTCGTGACGGTTCGCGTACGCCCTTTCGAATCACGAACGACTCGCGTCACGAGACGTTCGATTCGATACTTGTAGTAGACACACGGCGTCCCGAACCAAGGGCATGCGAGCGGCGCATCGTGCACGACAGTGCCAGCGATCCAAGCGTCGTCGTGCTCGGACAGTGCACGGATCGGTAGTCGAGGCGCCCTCGCGGCGACGAAGTTGGCGAGCTCCTGCCGTTTGGTCGCGTAGAGCAGGATCGCGGCTAGGACCGCGAGGACGAGCGCGACGAGCAGACCGGGCCCCGTCGTGTCGGCGAAATCCTGCCGTACGAAACCCTGCAGTACGACGTCCTGCCATGCGCTCGCGGACGGAAATACGAGGATCGATGGACCTGCAGCAACCATTGCTGCGCGCGATTCTGGCGGCAGGATGCGATCCCGTCCTCGCCTTTTCGGAGGATGGCGCTGCGGAGGATGGCGCTGCGGTCAGCGCCGCGGACCTCAGCGCTTCGAAGGGCCGCTCTCGACCTTCTCGGTCGTCTCGGTCGCCGGGTCGGTGCCTTCGGTCTTGCCTGGCTCGGTGCCCGCACCGCTCGGCGACTTGCCACCTTCGGCGCTATCGCCCTTCTGCGCGGAGTCGTGCTTGTCAGTGAGGTCCTTGGACTTCTTGGCAAGCCAGAGATCGCGCCCCTTCTTCCATTCGTCGAAGACCTCGATGAAGCGCCGTTCTTTCGCGTTGGGGAAGACCCGGACGGTCAGCCGGCGAATGTTGATCTGATTGATGCGCTCTTCGCCCCAACCTTCGTCCGGCGGGAACTCCTCGATGAGGGCGAGCTTCGCCGCATCTTCCTCGGCCTTCTTCTTCTTCGCGGCAATCTCGGCCGCGAGTTCACCGACTTTCTCTGCCGCGTTCTCGCCGTGCTTCATCGCATCGGCCTTGTCCGCGAGCAGCTTGTTGCGTTCATCGCCCGCGGCACGCGCGAGGCGCTCGGCTTCCTTGATCTCGTCGTGGATGACCTTGATCTCGTTGTCCGTCAGGCGCTTCAACACCTTGTACGTCTCGATCATCGTGTACGGCAGGAAGATGTAACCGTCCGTGCGGTTGTAGTACCACAGCCGCAATCCAGCATCCTTCTGCGTCATCTCGGCACGCACGAACTCGAGTCCACCCGATGGGCGCTCGACGAAGTTGCCGTCCTTGACGATGCCCTGGAGTCGCTCGCCGTTGCGCAAGCGAACGCGAACCGACACGTGCGTCCGGACAACGGTCGTCGCGAGCCGCCGAGCCCGTTCGCGCTGGATGCGCTGCCTGATCGCTTCGCGACGCTGCAGGGTCCTGGGGTCGGTCGATTCTCCGTCGTCTCGGGCTTCTTTCGCCTCGGTCCCGGCGCCTCGCTTCGTCGTGTCGGGTTTCTCACTCTTGCCGTTCCCGGAACCCGGCGTCTCTGGCGCGGGCGACCCACCCGATCGGTCAGGCCCTGCTGGCGGCTGCTTGTCCTGGGCAGCGGTCAACGGGGTCGCCAGAAAGGCGGTCAGGAAGATGCTGGCGATGGCGATTCGTGCAGTGAGCATGGCGTCTCCAGTCTCCGCGAGCCGGCGGCGGAATCTCGCTATCTCTCCCCTATCGGCACGATCGGCCCATGGAACGAGCGATTCGTGCAATCGCTCCCGGATCGCCAACTACGACACGGCCGGAAAAGAGGACGGGCCCCCCGTCCGCGAGGACGAGCGGCCCGTGCCAGGATCGGGTCAGAGACGATGGCCGTGGCAGATATGCCACTGGATAGAACGTGAGCGGGGCCCTCGGACCTGACGGTCTCGAAAAAAAAAGTTCTTTTGAGCATCCTGCCGCCCCCGCTGCCGACCATGGAGCCATGTCGTCGGTCCGTGACCTCGTGCTCCGCTGCCTGCCCTTTGCGGCAGATCCCGCACTGGAGGTCTGCATCGTCGGATCTCTCGCCCTGGCCGAGGCCTGTGCGCGCAGTGGGATCTCGGAGCGCCCAGTAACGCGCGACATCGACCTGGCATGGCGCCTCTCCGTCCCGGAGGCACTGCGCGTCCTCAAAAACGCCGGCCTCGAGGTCACACAGACGAAAGGGGCACTCGACCGGGGCACGATCGGCGTCCGGACTCCGGGCCAGCGCTTCGAAATCACGTCGTTCCGGGGCGGCGGATCGGATCCGGAACTGCGCCTCGCACAAGACGCGCTGCGTCGCGACATGACGATCGGAGCCATCCTCTGGCGCCTCCACGACGACTCCATCCACGATCCCCTCGGCGGCCTCGAAGATTGGAAGCACGGGATCATCCGCGCGTGTGGTGACGCCGGCGAACGCCTCGCAGAACACGCGATTCGCGCCCTGCGCTACGTCCGTCGCGGCGCCGAACTCGGCTTTGCGCTCGACGAAAGAACGCGAAAAGCGATTCGGACGCACGCCGAGACCGTGTGCGAGAGCCTGACCCCCGAAGCAGTCGCCGAAGAGCTCCGGCGCGTTCTGGCCGGGCACAGCCCAGGGTTGTTCTTCGCCCTTGCCAGCGAAGAAGGGCTGCTCGAGCAGCTCATGCCGGAGGTCTCCCCGCTCTTCGACGGTCGCGCAGCAGGCCGGATCCGCTGGCATCCCGAGATGTCACAGGGCCTGCATACCGTGCTGACGCTCCGCGCCGCTGCCATGCTCGCGGAACGCGATCGCCTCGACGACGCCGCGCGACTCCGCCTGCTGCTCGGCGTCCTGTGTCACGATCTCGGGAAGGGACGGACTCGACCGGGCGAGCTGCCCTCCCATCCCGGTCACGACATGGCTGGGACGCCCCTGATCGACTCGCTGTTCGACCGCTTTCCGGGGCTCGGGGACAGGCGCGCCCGCCGGTTTTGCCACGTCGTCGCTCGAACCCACGTCTTGCTCCTGCGGCTCGACGAGCTGCGCGTCGGGACCCTCGTCGACCTCTGGGAGCGCGAATTCTCGCCGATACGGGACGACTTGCCCCTGCTCGCTGCCGCTGTCCGCGCGGACCACGACGGCAGACTCGCTCCCGAGTGGATCGGGCTGCGGCGGCGCACGAACGACCAGGATGTCGGTTGGCAGTTGGAACGCAGGGTCCTGCGCTCGCTGCAACGGCTCGACGGCATCCTCCGCGAGGTGCGAGGCGACGAGGTCGCCGAGCGGTTTGCGGACGAACCGCAGAAGATCCGTGCCGCTCTCCACGAACTCCGCTGCCGCGCAATTCACGCCGC
Organism: Planctomycetota bacterium; assembly: GCA_020426005.1. GTDB lineage: Bacteria > Planctomycetota > UBA1135 > UBA1135 > JACKHW01. The sequence goes on from JAGQQW010000005.1 coordinate 35,582, forward strand.
CGATCCACGTAACGACGCGACATGACGCGACGGCTCTCGCTCCAGCGCTTCGTCAAGCGATTGATCGTCTTCATCGGGCTCGGAGGTTTGTTGGTCTTCGCGCTCGTATGGGGATTCCGCAGATCCTTGCTCAACCCGGCGCTCGCGCGCGAGATCGCTTCGCAACTCGCGACCATGCTCGACGCCACCGTCGAGACGAACGGAATCGACGGGGATCCCTTCGGCGAGGTGACACTGCGAGATGTCAGGGTCACGGGCGCACGGTGCCTGAGCGGAGTCGCGCTCGATTGCACCGCGTCGACACTCCGCGTCAGCCTCGACCCGTTGGCCGTGGGATCGACCACGGGCACTCATCTCGTGACGAGCATCGCGTGGGACATCCAGGTCGCGAAACTCTGCCGCGCTCCGGCTGCATCGCCCACGAAATCTCCTCAGAGAACCGAGGTCGCCAGCGAGATCGGAGCGAACGCGACGACACTCGACGATCTACGTGCGGCGCTGCCGGGAGGACTCGAAGCAACGATCGATCGCTTGGAATTCGAGAGCTACGCAATCGAGAGGATCCGAGGCTCGGTTCGTGCCCGTAGCGCCAGCATCACGATCGACGAAATCCACGGTCCGAGCTGGGCCTGCAAGGGCGTCGAGGTTCGTTGGGACACAGCCACGCTCCGCAGCACCCTCGAAGACGCGTCCTTCGACGCACTGCTCACGTTCGGTGAGCTTCGCACGCCGTTCGGATCCGTGTCCGAAGGACAAGCTCGACTCCGTCTCGACAACGCCGAACTCCTGATCGAAGACGTTCGGACGGGACCATGCTCTGCCGTTCGCGACAGGGCTCTGCCCGGCAACAGCAGCGGCGGACTTCACGGAAGCGGCAGAATCGACTTTCCGCGCGGGACGGCTCGCGACGTGTTTCGCGTGTATTGGGCACTGTCCGGGACGGTTGCCGATGACCTCGTCTCTGCCGCGATCGAGCGATCGTTCGACATCGAGAACGTGCAATCTCGCTCGAGCATCGGGCAATGTCCGCTCACGACATCCGGGAGCATCAAGCTCCCGATCTCGAGCAGCGACGAAGAAGAGTATCTGGCCGGCCAGGCCCAGCTCGATCTCGGCTCCTTCGAACTGCCTGCGCAACTCGGACGCGCAACGAGCCTGGGCTCCACAGTCGAAATCGACGGACTCGGAGCGCTGATCTTCGAAGACACCGTCCTGCGTGCTGCCGATCGAGACTTGCTGGTCGTGCGGGGACGCTATCCACTTCACAAGTACGGCAGGCCCGACATCCGCGTTACGTTCGACCTACCCGGAAGCGGCAGCTTGGGGACCTTGCTCGGTCTCGACGTGACTGGAGCCCTTCGCGGTGAGCTCAAACTCCGCGGCGACAAGCGGAATCCGCAGGTGCGGTTCGACGGACGACTCGTAGGACCGTTCGGAAGCACGCATCTTCGGTGCAATGGCACTGCGCACGCCCCCAACGTGACGCATCTCGAACACGTCGGACCCGATGTCGCTTGGGTCGGATTCGGTTCGAGTCCGATCGCGATCGTTCCGGGCATCAACTGGGGAGAACCGTTCGCTCGATCGAAGCCGAACACGGACCTGCGCGGGCTCAGTATCGTGCTGCTTCGGCGAAGCGCCGGGCGCGTCGTACTCGAAGCCGGCAGAGCCCGACCCGGACCTCGCCCCTTCGCCATCGACACCTCGCTCGCTCAGATCGGGAACGCGTGGCTTGCGACACCGTGGTCCACTCCCCGATGATCGCCTCGACGATGAGACGGCACGTGAGGACAAGAGGGCGGAAGCAGCACGTTGGGCGAAGGGAACTCATCGCGGGAATCGGCCTGACCATTCTCGCCTCGTGCCAGAGCACGAAGATCGAGGTCTTGGGCGAGGGCCCGGACGCGCGGCCTGTCAAAGCCGTCTTCGAGGGTTTGGAGAGCTTCGACGCGCGCGTGTTCGCGAAGCCGTTGCGGCCCGAACTCGCACGACTGTCGCAACTCGTCGGCGACGCGAACGAACGCGAGCGTATCGACGAAATCGTCGAAGTCGCACGCCGCACCGTGCAGACGATCATCGTCGAATCGGGGTATCCCGACGCAGTCGTCTCGGCGAAGCTCGAGTCCGAGACAGCAACCGACGATAGCAGTGAGCGAACGTCGACCCTCCGCATCGTCGTCGCCGAAGGTCCGTTCGTGACGATCGAGTCCATCGAGCTCGACGGGAATCACAGTCTGACGTCGGCCGAGCTGCTCGGGCGACGTTTCGGTGCGACTCGCAGCCTGACGAACATCGAAGGCATCCCATTCGTGCGTGCCGACGTCGACGCGTTGCGCGAGGAGATCACTGCACGCTACCAAGGTGCGGGCTACCTCGAGGCGCGGGTCACCGAGCCGAGTATCGAGCTCACGCAGGATCACACGGCGCGCGTGCGCTTCGAGATTCGCGAGGGACCGCTCTACACCGTCTTGCGCATGCGCATCGACCGAGCGCTCGCAGACACATTGGGCACGCTTCCCGGCGGTGTGCCGAAGGGATTCGAAGGGAAGCCCTTCTCTGCCGCCGAAATCGAAGCGTATTGCCGCGAGATCGTGCGCGGCCTGCGCGAAGCCGGCCATCCCGATCCGGACATCCGACCCTTGATCGGTGCAGTCGTCGAGGAGAAAGGCGTCGACGTTCTGATCCGTGGCGAACCTGGCCCGCTCCAAGTGGTGGGCGAAGTCGTCGTGGTCGGTAACGACGTCATCAGGCAGGACAACATCCGGTCGATGCTCGAACTCGAGCCGGGAGATCGCTTCCGAGGCAGTCTCGAAGACCGATCGATTCGCCGGCTGTACGCGACCGGGGACTTCGCCAAGGTACAAGCGAAGCACGAGACGCTTCCGGATGGCCGGCTGCGCATCCTTCTCGAAGTGATCGAGAACAAGCGTCCGCCCGTCGACCTCGAAGTCGGCTATGGAAGCTACGTGCGCGTGCGCGCGGGTCTTCGGTTTGGGATCGAGGACGTTCTGGGCACCGGCCTCGACTTGAAAGCTGCTGCCGAACTGAATGCCAAAGGGCACATGATGTCGGCCTCACTCGGACGTGCGGACGTCTTGCCCGGAACCGATGCGACGATCGGCATCGCTGGCGTGCACCGACGGCAGCCGTCCTATTCGGACAAACAGCTCGCGGTCGAAGCGGCGTTGCGTCACGAGCTGACCGATACCACGCACGCGCGTTTCGGCTATCGGTTCGAGGATCATGGAGGGTCCTGGTCCGACACACGGATGCCAGAATTGGATAACGCAGATCACGAGCGCAGTGTGCTGTTCGCACAGCTCCTGTCGCAGGACCGCGATCATCCGATTCGCACCTTCGATGGTCACGCAGCCAACCTGACTCTCGATTGGAGTGATGCATCCCTCGGTGGGGACGTCGACCTCTTGCATCTCGGTATCGATGGCGCGAAGTGGCTCCGCGTGTCGGACGGCGTCGCTCTGTCAGCGCGCGTGCGCAGCGGGCTCGTTTGGACGACACGATCCTCGACGAGGATTCCGATTCAACATCGCATGTTCACGGGCGGTGAGAATACGGTTCGTTCGTTCCGCGAGGATCGCGTCGGGCCGAAGGATGCGAATGGCGAATCTCTCGGCGGCGAATTCCGCAATGTGATCAACCTCGAGAGTCGATTCGTCATCGAGGACCCGCTCGACTTCGTGCTCTTCGCCGACGCCGGCAACGTAGGTCGACGCATCGAAGATTTCGGACTCGACGACATGCGGTATGCGATCGGACTCGGTTTGCAGTACGCGATTCCCGTCCAAATTCCGATCCGATTCGATTTCGCGATCAACCCCGATCGACGCTCGGGTGAAGAGAAGTGGGTCATGCACCTGAGAATCGGCGTGCTGGACTGAGACAACGTCTGCGCGTTTTCACCTTCCTCGTTGCATTGAAAGCGGTGCGCCACGACGGCGCACGACATTCGATACGACGAAGGAGGAACCATGGCTCACCAATTCAAGGCCACGATGCTCGGTCTGGCTCTCGCGACGCTCAGTTCGTGCGTCGCACACCACGATCGATTCACGAGCAACGGGAAAAACGTCGACGTCAAGTGTTCGAGTGTGACGCTTCGCAGTGACAAGCTCGGAACTTCGATCGACCTCACGAACATCTCGGTTCGGCCACGTGGCGGCAAGCGACCCTGCGATGTTTCGATCTGCATCCAGGCTGACGCGAACGGTGACGGGAAGATCGACGCGAACGAGAAGCGCTGTATCTACGACAAGCCAGGTGAGTTCGTGGGATTCTCACGACAGCGATTGACGATGGCCGTCCAAGGCGAAGTGGAATCGGCGGCGATCGTCGTCGAGTCCTCGGACTGCGACAACCCGAACGATCCACCCGATCGACACATCATCTCGATCGATCGGGATGGTGTGCACCGACTCACGAAGGACAGGCCTGTCTGTGTCGCATTCGCAGGCGGTGCAAGCCGGACGCACTACGTCGAACTCTGTCCCGGCTACCGCGGCTCGACGATTCTGACAGTCGGTGACGTCGCCTCGCGAGGTGGAATGCTCGCGAAGCTCGGACGTCAGGGGGCGCCAGATTTCTTGGCAGCGGCGGTTTTCGTCGACGATGTCATCGTGTCGGTCCTGGTTGGCCCGAAGCCCGCGTCCATGACGTTGCCACCGATCGAAAACCGACTCGGGAAGGTGCGCGTCCTCACGTTCACTCGAGCCCTCGAACGTTGTGCGGACTTCGAGATCGCGAGCACGACGGTGCGCTGAGCGCCATCGTTTCGACACGTCATCGACGCAGTGATCTGCGGATTCTCAGAGGCGAAGCCCGAACGCCGCAGTCTTTGCGAACGCGACGACGACATCGGAAGCGAAGAACAACGTGACGGAAGCGATCGCGAGGATGACCGCGAATCCAGTCGTGGCAAACTCGGTGGATCGCCCCGCGTTCGACGCGACCGGTGTCGTTCGATTCTCGTTCTCGAAGGCGGCAAAGCAGCTCGATGCCAGGGCAAGAGCCGCAAGTCCGCCTACCCAAGTCGGAATCGCCGACCCGATTCCGAGCCGAGCGATCCACACGAGGGCGACGAACCCGACACTGAGCGGGAGAGCGCCGATCGATGCCGACAGATACGCGACGACATGGCGACGGGTATTCGAGAGTACGGCATTCAGCTCACGACACAGGAGCAGACCACCGATAGCGATCACCCAAGCCACGAGTTGGATCAAGACGGCGATCGTCGCGGTATCGCGCGCATGGCTCGAATCGATCGTTCCGTCGGACGACGTGGTGAACTCGAAGAAACCACTCATCGCGAAGAAAACGAGGCCGAGGCACAAGCTCTTCCTTGCGAACCAGACGGCGTCCTGCCGGACCGGAACTGCGCGCGAGACGCGCAACACGAACGCGGTACTGGCGAGGCCAAGGGCGCTCGCGGCAATGAGACAGAATGCTTCGTGCGCAAACGGGGCGACGACGATCGTGCCACTCATTGCCAGCGCGATCCGCAGAGTCAGCGCGCTGAAGACGATCGGCGAAAGGATCATCGCGAGACCTGCCGAGCTCCGCTGGTCGTTCCGCGCGCGCACTCTCCCACCACCGCACAACGTCAACCAAACGACGCCGATTCCGCCAATCACGATCGATGACTTGAAGCTTGCCGGCAGCTCACCTGCGAGCGCTGCTCGATCCCAAGCGAACGCGATCTCGTCGTAGCTGTAGGCTTCGGCAAAGTCTGCGATTCCGACGATCGCGAACACCACTGCTGCACTCGCCACGACACGCGTCACGAGTGCGACGCGCCCAGACGACCGCGATGAGAATCCCAATGCGATGACAGCGGATCCCGCCACGACCGCGTGCTCGGTAGCAACGATCGTCATTGCCGCCGCGTGCGCCGAGAGGATCCGCGCCACCGACGACAATCGCACAGTCGTCGAGTCGTCGAGCGATCGACTGGCCCTGACGGCTGCAGGCCGTGTGAGTTCGACGAACACGCATAGAGCGCTGCTCGAGACGAGCAACAAGCGGCAGTACGTCGTGAACGCGTCGATGCGCATCAACCGCCCCTCACCGTCCGCGTCAGCGAAGAGCGATTGCACGATCCCGGCATCGAACGCTCGTGGATTGTCGAATACGCGATACGTCACGAGCGCGATGCCGACGATTGCCAACATCACCGGCATGGGACTCGAAGTCGTGGACTCCTTCGAGCTCCACAGGATCCAAACCGCGGCGGCCACGAGGGCGGCCATTTCGGGCAACACGGGGTTGCCCCCTTCGAAGTACGTACCGCCCTCGAGCCACGAGGTGGACAACTCCGCGACGCAGGCGAGCACGACCACGACAGCGATCGTGAGCCCGATGCGAACACGCGTGGCATGCCGGTTCTTCCAAATCAGGCTCGCGAGTCCGGCGAGCAGCGACGCCGCCAGCATGTCGATTTCCGGTGCAAGACGGATGGCGGCAGCCAGAAGCTCGTTCATCGGATCCGCATCCCGACTGCGTGAAGGATCGATGGACAGAGCCCGAACACCACAACGGTCGCTGCAAGCAGAAGCGCTGCGAGAGGCACGCCGGGCAATGTTCGACTCGGCGCGGCTTTCTCGAAGGACTCAGTACGCTCGCGACGCCTGCGCATGGTCCCGATGAAGAGCAACCCGAGCGCGATCTGCAAGGCTGCGACACCCGCGAAGGCGATGACGGTGAACGGCACGCCATCGCCAATCGGTAGATCGACCGCACGGTTGCGCAGAATAGCCGCGATACGCGGTATCGCTGCCATCGTGCCAGGAATGCCAGCGACCGCGAAGCAGCCGAGAGCCATCAGCCAGCTTCCGAGACGAGTTCGCCCGCCCGTGGTCAGCGCGACCGTCAATAGACACGAGCTCGCGGCTTGCGCCACGATCAACAAGACGCATTGCACCGTCTCACCGTGCACATCCGAAGTGGCGGTGGAATCCGCGGACACGTCAATCATGCCGGACACGGTCGGCACGCATGCAGCAATCACGAAACCGGTCTGTGCGGCGACCACGCTCGACAAGCGCCAAACGGGCGAAGATCGCATCCACGCAAGAACTCCGAAAGCCACGACGCATGCGACGCCGCCTATCGCACCCACCCGAGAGATCGACGCGGCGAAGTCCGGTGATACGTCGAAGTGCGCCATCGTTCTCGCCAAGGCGAGTTGCGAGGTCGGGATCATGATCCCGTACGTGAGGAGTCGGCTCCGGTCGACATGTCCGCCATCGCGCCCGATCGCAAAAGCAAGAACGACTGGTAACGGCGCAACCGGCGAAGCGAACATCAACAACCGACTCGCATCGATTTCGGCATGTGAGGAAGGCTCGTCGCCGGCAAGCATGGCAATCGAGTACGCGACGGCGAGCATGACGGGCGCGACGGCTTTGATTCCGCAACGCCAACTGTGCCGCGTGTCCAGTGGACCGACCAGGAACCTCAACGCACCCACCGAAGCGAGCAAACCCATGGCGCCGAGTGCCATCTCGCGAGCGATCACACAGGTCACGGCTCCGGTCATGGCGAGACTCGCTGCTCCCCACGGGTAAGGCGACGACATCGTCTCGCCTTCACTCTCGCTTGGGCCACCGCTCTCGTGAACCAAGGCCAGGGCGAGTCCAACCAAACCGATCAAGCCGAGCATCAACGCAGTCACACCGTCGATACCGACCTTCCATGCGACTCCAGCGAGTTCACTCACCGAGCTGTCGTTCGGCACTGCGGGAGAGGTGCTGGCACCCCCGGAACTCACAGTGGCTCCATGGACCGCGAACCAAACTGCGAATGCGAACACCAACGCGGAAGTGAAACCGAAAACGCCTCGGCGCAGGGGATCCACAGAAGCAGCACTTCGCCCCATCAGGGAGACGACGATGCACGCGCACGTCGCGAGTGCGGGCACGGCGGCGATGGCGGATACGAGATCCGCGCTCACGATGGCACCTCGGGACTCGCTCCAGCATCGTTGGACCCGGGCATCGTCTTACGACGCCGACTCATGAGAACGACGGCAACGATGGCGAAGAACGTACCGGATGCCACCGCATGGACGATCGCCAGATCCGCGATGCTCCACTCAGAGACGATATGGAGAGTGCCGTAGTCACTGAGGCCAGAAATACGCACGAAGATCGCGACGCTCGCACTCGCCATCACGAGTATGCGGAGTGGAACGACCGAGCCGAGTTCGAAGAAGGAGCTGCCACGAACGCACGGTGCGATGCTCGCGGCCCACGATCCAACGATGACGATGGCGCCGCTCAGGATCGCCAACGGTTCCCAGAATGACGCTGCCGTGTCTGTTTCCGTAGTGGTGAGATCGAATCCGGAGTTGCGCCCCGCTCGTGCGACGAGCCCGATCTGGAGCAGCACGACACCGATTCCCGCAGCGATGAGCACATGCGCGGCCCGACGCGCGCGAGCCGCACTCGCGAAGGTGATCGACAACCATGTGAGCAATACGGCGAACCAGAGACCATTCGAGACCGTGGCGACGAACCCACCGAGGGATACGGCGATCGCGACACGGAGGACGTCCCGCTCACCTGCAGGTGACGATGCCAACGGACTGGAAGCAGAATCGTCGCGGCGGGCCAACATGCCAACCAACGGCAAGGCGCTCATGGTGACCAGCAAGGCGAGCGCCTGCACGTCGATGAGCAACGCGAAATCGAAGCGTCGATCCTCGCCCATGATCGAGAGGCGCCATCCATCCACGATCGAAGGCGCGTCCTGCGGACGACCGGTGTGCATCCGGATCGGTCCATCCTGAAGGACAACGATCGCGAGGACGGCGAGCGCGATCATGACTGGTACTCCGAGGACCACCACGATCGCCTTCCGCGTCACGCGCTGCTTCCAGAAGCACGCCGTGCAGACGGCCAGCACCGTCGGCAGCACGATTGCCGAAAGCGTGGCGAACACCACGCGATCATCGAGGGTCCCCCATTCCATAGGCATCGAAGCGTTGCCTCGTCAGCGAATGGACCGACCGTCGACCTCGAAGCTCCAGAGATTCGGCTGACCCGCCGAAACCTCGCGTTCGGCCCACACCGCGCCCAGCGCGAAGGATTCGAGGCGTGCCCGATACCGTCCCGGCCGAAGTCGACCGAGGTCGACAGTCTGGGAAACAGTCGACTCCGACTTCCACTCGGGCACCGTCACGAATCCACCGCGAACGAATCGTTCGCGATCGTCCCAAAGCGCATACGCGATTCGCTGTCCAACGAGTGTCGGGTCGGGCTTTCCTTCGAAACGCACACGCACGGGCACCCCATGTTCGAGGCGCACGAGAGACGAAACGTCGTCGCCCTGAATCACGATGGCGTCCGAAATCTCCGGCGCATGCCCATCCGCTTCGACGAGTACTCGGTAGGCACCTGGAGCCAGTCCGTTGACGGATGCTTGTCCAGCCTCATCGGTCGTCGCGGTCTCGACACCACGCAACGGCAAGCCAGCAGCATCGAGTATGCGGACCTTCGCACCGCGCGCCGAACTCGCATCTGCGTTCTTGACGGAGACTCGAAGCGTCAGCCCGTCCTCGACGACGAGTTCGAGATCTTCGCGGTGCTGCCCTGCAGCCAGTTCGATCCCGGTCAAGCGCATGACACGCGGACCATCGCGCGCGTCGACTTGCCTCGCAGTGATTGCATAAACACCGCCAACGAGCCCTTCGAACGAGAACCGCCCGTCGCTGTCCGTCACCGAGACTCCGTTGCCGATATCGATGGCCTGGTTGTGAACAGCGGCTCGAAGATCCTCGTCGCGGGTCAAACGCACGAGAACGAATGGCAAGGCTTTGCCTTCTCGAGACGTCACTCGCCCTGCGATTTTTCCGCCCGGCAATTCGAGGTCGACCCTCGTCACTCGAGGCTCGGCAGAAACCTGGACGACGTCGCCGCTCGAAGCTCCGGCTTGGAGCAATCCGGTACGAACTCGCGCTCGATAGGAACCAGGTTCTAGATTCCGAATCTCGTACTGTCCCTGTTCGACCGTCGCAAACAGGTGCTTCATCGAACCGACTGCCTCGAATTCGACCAGGCCACCTTCGAGAGGCTTCGATCCGATCGTGACTCGCCCTTCGACGCGCACGGTGCGCGCGCTCGAGGCTCCCTCGCCCGCGGCTACGAGTCGGAACTCTCCACGTCCATCCTTCGGGACATCGACCTGCCCCACGACGACGGTCCGCATCGTCTCTCCGATGACGGCGCCGATGTCGGGCATGCGCCCGCTTCGAGTGCGTGCCATCGACGAGCGCCCGAGCTTCGTCATGAAGTCACCGGGCAAGGCTTCGATGTGGAACGAACCTTCGGGCACGCCTTCGAAATGAACCGCCCCTCGCGCATCGCTCCGACGACTGACTTGCACGCCGAGCGACATCGACTTGAGGGAGACGAGCCAGCCTTCGAGCGGCTCCTCGTCGGCATCGACGATCATGCCGTCGACCGTCGAACCACGGCTCAAGACGATTCGCACCGGACCGACGCGCTTGCCCTTTTCGATCGAGATCGTCGAGCTCTTCGTCGGGGCGAATCCCGGCTTCTCGAGACGCAACCGCAATCGGCGCGAAGGCAGGCCCACGAGTTCGAACTCGCCGTCTCCGTTCGTCTTGGTCCCTTCGTCACCTCGCATCATCGCGAGCATCGCCATGTCGGCCATGCCGCCGCGGGAGACACGAACCGTCACTCCTTCGATCGGCTTGTCGGCCGGATCGACGACGACTCCGAACAGGCCCGAAGGCGGCGCGAGCTCGATCGTGCCGATATCGACCGGCGCGTCGGCATCGACCAGATCGACCGACACGGTACGCGGCGCTCGACCCTCCGCTTCGATCTCGATGGAGTGGCTCCCTTGCGGGAGATTCGAGAGTGTGAAGTGCCCGTTCTCCCCCGTCTCCTGCTTGCCGCGCTTCGACTCCAGGACGAGCATGGCGCGGGACACGGAACGCGCCGTGAACTCCGTGACGGGTTTGCCGTCCTCTTCGCGAACGACGACACCGGTAACCGATCCGAGTCGAGACAACACGAACTCGACATCGGTGCTCCCGACCTTGATGACTTCCGAAACCGGAGTGTGCCCGGTCAGCGACGCGATGACCCGCGCGTTCTCTTCGTCGTCGAGTCCGCTCAGGACGAACGTGCCATCCGCGTTCGTCGAAATCGCACGCTCGAGCGACATCGCGACCATGGCTGTTTCGGGAACGAAGCTCGTGAGGTCGAACCCCATGATCTTCTCGCCGAGCAGGGGGGCCACACCGACTCGAACGCCCTCGAGTGGCCTGTGGCGATCATCGACGACAACACCCCTGATGGACCGACCTCGATCGAGTAGGAACTCGCGTTCGACACTTCGTCCCTCTTCGAGTCTCACTTCGGCATCGAGCGGTCGAAAGCCCGTCGCACGCACACGAACAGAGCATGCTCCGGCTGGAAGTGATCGCAGACTCGCGTGCCCATCGTCACCCGATTGGACACGGCTCGGTCGTCGGTCGACTCCGCTCAGAGGGAGCCCCAACGAATCGTCCGAAATCGGCTCGACGGCAACGGACGCATCCGCGACCGGCTTGCGTGCAGCATCGAGGACCACGACATCGAGTCGAGCAGCCTCCGGCAACTTCACTCGGAGATAAAGGCGCCGACCCGTCACGAGATGCGCCATCGCGCTGGCCGGACCATGGCCATCTGCACGCACTTCGATCCTGGTAGGACCGACATCGTCGATGGCCTCGAGCGTCGCGATTCCCTGGTCGTTGGTCTTTGCCTCGATCCGCCGGATGATGTGCTCCATACGGCTGAAGTCAGGCATGTTGGTCTCGAAGTTGACGAACGACATCGGATCGAACGGACGCACGACTCGGACGGTCGCACCACGGATTGCACGCCCGCCAGCGTCCTCCACCGAGACGAGCAGAGATGCAGCGAGTGAACACTTCAATTCACCGACATCGATCGAGTCCGTATCGCTGACGTTCGACAGGTCGACCTTCGCGGCTTCGTCGAGTCGTGCGATTGGATGCTTCAGCACGAGCTGTAGCGGTTCGTGACGCGACGTGACGAGTTCGAACGAACCGTCGGCACGAATCCTCGCAGAACCGAGCGTGTCGGGATCGTGCTTCATCCGGCGCAGGCGCTGAACACGCTCGGAATTCTCGATGTCGTTCCACGCGCTACGCATGACTTCGAACATCGCCGCCTGCATGTCCGGCGTGGCCTCTTGGAGCACGATCGTCCCCTTCGACAAGTCGTTCGTGACCCCCACGAGTCGACCGCGAAGCGTCACGCCCTGGACCTTCCGACTCGCGACCTCGCTGTCCGCCTCGTTCAGACGATCGGTCGAGCCGGTCACGACCGCGCCGAGTGGGCCCCCCTCATCTGTCGCCGGATCCCCGGTTCCCCCGGCAGTCCCATTCGATACCGGTCCGGTCCCGCCGGTCGTCAGAGTCTTCGAACCACCCGACGCGAAGAGCCACCAAGCGAGGCCCACGGTGACGACGAGCAACAGAACGACGGGGGTTCGACGCATGCAAGTTCCGATGGTCTGGGGCACGCTCGTGCCTCCGGGAAGGCGTAGGCGACCGAACGCCATGGTGGCGCGCACTCGCGGATCCTTCGAAAATCGGCAAAGGTATTCGCGGTCAGCGCGGACTATTTGCAGATCGACCGAAGTTTTATCCTGTAGCAGCGAGTTGGACTTACGCGCACCACGGCTCTGTGACCGCAGCTTCCCGGCGTATCGCTTCGTGCCGGGGACGGGGATGCCGCATCCGATCTGCAGTCCAGCGGGCCACAGCTACTTGCCCAGGAATCTCCGTCTACCCTATCGAGCCGAGTTCGACCCACCGCGGTTCGCCGAATCGACCGACTACTTGTTCGGGGTCGATTGCTACAACCACGGCTACTTCTGGGAAGCCGAGGCGGCGTTCGAGGCCTGCGTCCGCACGATCGAGGGGCAGCGCGACCAAGAGCGCTTCTTCCGTGCACTCATGCAAGCGGCCGCTTGCCACCTGAAGATCCTCGTGCATCACGTCGATGGCGCAACGGCTCTCGGCAATCGCGCAGCGCTGCTCCTGCGAGCCGCCGCCAGCGAACTCGGCGACCGCATCAATGGCGTGGACGCCAAGAGCTACGCCAAGAGCATCGAGCGCTACCTAGACTCGGTGCTCGACACCGATCCGCCGGTGCACGACCCGAAGTGCTTTCCGTACCTCGAGGTCGCGACCGGGCCCCGCCGCCTGCATTGAGTCCGTAACTACCGGCCGACCTGGACGGCGGGCTCTTCGGGGCGGCTCTCGACCTTCGCTTCGAGCTTCTGGGTGGACCCACCGCGGGCGATCTCCAGGGTGACCGACTTTCGGGCGGGTAGATCCGCGACCAGGAAGATCAGGGATCGCGAGTCCTTCACCGCGTGCCCATCGACCCCGAGAATCACATCTCCCGGCTGGATGCCTGCGCGTTGCGCCGGACCACCTGGAACGAGCCTCTCGACGAACGCGCCGTCGCCGTCCTGCCCTCGATCCCGAACGTAGAAGCCGAGCCAACCGCGTTCGACACGCCCCGTATCGACGATCGACTCCAGCACACGGACTGCGATCTTCGTCGGGATCGCGAAGCTGATTCCGTTGTAGGCACCGGTTCGCGACGCGATCGCAGTGTTGATCCCGATGATCTCACCATCGAGATTCACGAGCGGTCCACCGCTGTTCCCCGGGTTGACCGCGGCATCGGTCTGGATGAAGTCCTCGTAGGTCGCGACGCGCACGCCCGACCGCCCGAACGCACTCACGATGCCTGCGGACACCGACTGCTCGAGACCGAACGGGCTGCCGACGGCGAGCACCCAATCTCCGACCTCGAGCGCCGTCGAATCACCGAGCTTCGCCGGAATGATCCCGTCCGCATCGATGTCGAGCACCGCGAGGTCGGTCGCCCGATCGGTCCCGAGGACCTTGGCTTCGAACACACGCCCGTCCGCGAGCTTGACCTCGACTGCCGACGCACCGCGCACGACGTGGTTGTTGGTGAGGATGTACCCCTTGCTGGAAACGATCACGCCCGACCCGATCCCCGCGGGCTGCATGACGCCGCCCCAGTCGTTCCACGTGCGCACGTATTTCTTGGGCGTCACCTGAACGACAGAAGGGCGCATGATGCGCGCGACATCACGGATGCGCGTCTCGAAGGCACCTCGCGGCGTCGCAGCGAGCTCCTCGCGCACGGCTGCGATGCGGCCCTCCTCCATCGACTTCCCGAGGCCGTTCGCGATGGTCGGCGCCAAAGTGACTCCCGCGCCGACAAATCCGAGACCCGCTGCCAGAGAGACCAAATGCCTGGTTGAACTCATGATGCTTCCTCTTGGAACTCGGAGCACTACGAGCCTGCAGAGGAAAAGCTCCCGCTCGGATGCGAACCCGACTCCAACTCCCGTAATCTGCGCCCCTCATGCGAACTCGCGAGAGCATCGTTTCTTGGTATGGCCCGAAGCATCCGGACTTCGCCTCGTGGATCACTGGCGTGCAGGACCAGTGTGCGCTGCTCCTGGGTGACCTGTTCGCACCGTACGAACCCGAACGAGTCCACGCGACGCTGTTCGACGTCAGCACGAAGGATGGCCTCTGCGTGGCGTATCGTGACCTACGCGACACAGCCGTCGTCGCGAACCTGCCTGCCGCCGAAGCATGGTTGGCTCGCGAAATCGCGCACCATCCACTGCAGATCCACTTCGGTGGCGACCACGCAGACGACCGACGCCTGACCAGTCGAGGCGAACTCAGGCGTGAACGCCGCTTTTCCATCCAAGGCGACAAAGTCGTCGTGCTCGGTTGGAGTGCGGACCATGGTGCGCTGAGCAACCTGAGGAAGGGCGCCGAAGCCTTCGGTTTTCTTCACCGATATCACGCGATGCCGAGTGACGCGGACGACGATTGCTATATGCGTATCGGCCTGCTGGCACCAGCAAAGTCAAGAGGACTCGACGTCGACGAGATCGAACGTCTCGTGCACATGCACCTCGACGATCACGACGTGACGGTCGAACTGCGTCCGGATGATGTCCGTGTCGTCACATACGAAGACGAATCGCTACCGCTCGCGACGACGTCGTTCCGTCAGTTGGATGGAGCGTAATACGGGTTGGTACCCGCCTGATGATCGGTCGCATCGACGATACGTTCGACCTCGGGGATCGCATCGCGGATCAAGCGCTCGACTCCCTGCGTCATCGTCGCAGCAGCAGAACCACAGCCCTGGCACCCACCGCCCATGCGAACCCAGATGTCCTTGCCCTGGACGTCGACGACGTTCACGTAGCCACCGTGCGCGGCGATCTGCGGGTTGATCTCCTGGTCCAGGATCTTTTCGACCTTGAGCCGCAGCGCTTCCTCGGCGGGGAGCTCCGGAGCCCGCCCTTCATGGACGACCGGCTCACCCGCCTGCATGTGCGCCCGAATCGTCGCACCGACTTGCTTGGCGATCATCATCCACTCGAACTCACCGTTCTGCGTGATCTTGACGAACCGGCCGTCGAATTCGACACGCGTCACTCCGTCGATCTCGAAGAGCTTCGCTGCGAGCGGTGACGCATCCGAGGCCGCCGCGGCATCCACGAACACGACGTGTTGTGGCCAGACTTCGCGATCGACGAGGAACCGAAAGCGGTTCGGAATGGTGTCGGGCTGCGCTTGGATTCGAATCTCGTCGTTGGTCACGTCCGCTCTCCGGCAGATGCTCGGCTGGAATGTCAGCCGAGGGCATAGTCTATCGAGGCTGCCGGTCCAAGCCCGTGATGTCCTTTTCGGACGTCAATCGATCGGCACGACGAGGGCCTCGAGCCAAGGCCTCGTGCCATCGGGGAGACCGCGGAGCGTGATGCGCTCCTGGAAGTACGGTAGCCCGCGCAGCTGCGTCACGTCCTCCGTGAAGGCGCTGGCACCGGTGCCCTGCGAGTCGAGAGCTTCTCTCAACTCGACCGAGATGCTGGTGCCGGGCGGGAGTGACGCGGCGAGGACCGGCTTGCGGTAGATGGGCACTTGGCGTCCACTCGATCGCCACGGAGACACGACGACACTCGTCGCGTCGACCAGATCGACTTGGAGTACGAAGAGTGAGTTGTCCCCATCCTGTGCGAGCGCGAGCGGTGCGTTGAACGGGTCGTAGGGCAACGCGCTCGTCCCTTGACGGAAGATCCGCGCATTCGGACGTGCGCTCGACTGGATCGCCAATCGAATCGTGTGCCCGAACCCCGCGGGCAGCGTACTCACCGGCGCCACTCGGAAGTCGATCAGCAAGCTGTCCGCCCCGTTGTAGCGGAACACACCGGAGGGTGTCGGATACGCGAGGAACCCGTCCTTGGTCAGGTTCTTGGGATCGATAGCCCAAGGACCGTTGAAGACTCGCTGCGGTGTCGCGCCAGCTTTCACGTTCTTGGAGTACGTCACTTGCAGACCACTCGCCGGGTACTTCGGAAGTGCCGAGAACGCGTCGACCGTGAAATCCGGGGAGACCCCCGAGTGCGACATGTCGATTGCAAGACGCCCGACGACGCCTGTTCCGAACGATCCGAAAGGACGCATGCGGATCGCCGTGACGATCTCTTCGTCACCCTGCGACGCGAGATCGACGGGACGCAAGACGACCTGTTGATGCGCTCCGTAGGGGCTCAGCTCACCCACGACCGGTTGCCCGAACGCGTAGCCACGTGTCGAGTCCACGGTCAGGACCGTACGCGATTTCGGCGCGACACCGATCAAGCGCCCGTCCTTCGTGCTCTCGAATTCACCTTGGTAGCCAGAGGCTCGCGGATCGTCGAAACGTTCGATGACCGAGTACTTGGACGCGTGGAAGGACAGACTCTCGCCATTGCTCGCGCGGAAGACGCCGTTGCTCGACGTGTTGTCGAGAACGAACGCCTGGAGAAACGCGCTCGCACCGACGAGCGCAGGCTGATTCGGCAACCGAATCGACCCACTGTCCGTGCCGGTCGTGGCAATCACGCTCGCGACGAGCACGACCTGCGGACTCCCGATGCGGAGAATCTGACCGAAGAACGGATCATGACGAGGGACCGGATCGACGAAGATCGCGTACGCGGCGTTCGTCCGCGCCCTGGTGATGTATCCGACCGAATCCCCCGGCCTTGCCGCCGCGGGGTAGATCGTCAACGACGGATCTTGGGAGATCGCTGGCGTGGCCAGTAGGGCGGCAACAAGCCATGGCTGGAACGGTTTCGTGTTCATGGTGATCGAGACCTGCCTGTGGGAGACGTGCTCTGTAGGCACGCCTCTCGTTCGCGTAACGGGCCGACGGCACCGCGTCACTTGATCTCCCTCGGTCTCTGGCGGATTTCCGCATCCAGGACGGGAATCTCCAGCTCGATCTCGCTGGGATCGACCGAACGTTCCGCTGCGTGAACGAGGATTCGCCCCTGAGTCGTCCACGCCGCGGTTTCGCCTTCGTAGCGCGCGTAGACGAAGTAGTTCGACTTCAGGAACGGTAGGCCGACTTCGAACCGTCCTTCTCGATCGGCCATCTCGAACGACCGGTCGAGCAGGGCAGCGATCGAGGGATCCACCCCGGATGGCACAGGGTTCGGCATGGCCATGACGCGTGATCGCGGGAGTGGCAATCCACTGCGGTTCTTGACGGTTCCACGAAGGACGAGGACCTCGGGGAGCTCGATGCGAACGATCGTGGTTCGTCGATCCTGATCGGCGAGCAACAGCGGCGACGAGACGAACGCACCTCGTTGCAACGCGACCGCGGTGAACGCATCGCTCGCAGGCAACCGGATCGAAGCGCGGCCCCTTCGATCCGTTCGCAGCACGATCGGGAACTGGGTCGTGACTTTCGTCGGCTTCTCGTTCGCATCCACCCCACCTGTGATGTCGAGCATCGCCGAATACTCGCCAACGAAGACTCGTGCATCTTCTGCCGGGAAGCCATCCGACCGGAGCACATGGAAGTCCACGTTTCGCAGCTCACTCCTCACGAGGTCGCCGAGGTCCGAATCGCGCTCGACGACGACGAGCGATACGACTTCGGCGACAGTTCCGCCGCTTCCGCTGGCATCGACCACCGCGACCTCGGCCATGATTCGGAGCGCCGAACGACTCGCGAGTCCGTCGATCCGGAACGCACCACGTTCGTCGGTTTCGATCACGATCGGATCGACCGCGAGCGTGAACGCGACACCTCGCCCGACTCCAATGGACGCAAAGGCGAGGAGTCGAGCGTGCGAGCACGGCGTCGCCTGATCCTCGAGGACGCGCCCTTTCACGGTCACGGCATCCAAGTGACTTCTCAGTTCGAAAACGGGAGCACGCGCTTCCCTCGCCTTCGCGACATCGTGATCCTCGTCGAACGCGACTTGGGTTCCGGTCTGCACGAACCCGAAACTCGGCCCTCGCGCTTTGAAGATGACGTAGCCCTTCGGCAAGCCTCCCGGGAACTCGATCCGCGCGAGTCGCGCATCGATCATGCCGCTCGCATCGGACGTACCGACGTGACACCAAACGATCCGGTCTCGGTGCACGCCGATCCGCTGCCACACGTCGACATTGCCACAAGGTGTCGGCGGTTTTTCTTTCGTGGAGAGCGTGCGAATCGGAAACGAGAACGGTGGCGCGACCACGACCTCGAACACGCTGCCCTCGTCCCGAACCAACGGAACTCGCGTGAAGTGGATCACCGAACCAGGGGCGGTTTCGACGAAGAGCGTGCAAGCGTCTCCAGGAACGAAGGGCAGCGAGAACGAACCGTCAGCACCAGGGTGTACGACTTGGGAATGCGCCGAACGACCTTCGCACTCGACGCGCACGCTCGGATTGCCCCAGGCGTCGAGCCCCTTCACCACCACGCGACGGCGAGTGACCAGGGAGGTCGCACGAACGATCGCCGTCGTGCCGGCGACGCACGTCGTGTGCGCATCGCTGATCTTGGCTGTCTCGACGCCTTTGCCGAGTTTCGGCATGGGTTCGTAAGCCCAGACGTCGTAAGCGCGATCTCGAATCAGGTCGACGATCGCGCGCCCATCGACGTCTGGCTGGACTTCGAGCGTGTGTACCGAACTCGCGGGCTCGCCTTCGATGGCTCGGCCGGCGAGGACGATCGTCGCACCGAACCATGGGCGGCCATCGACATCGACGACACGGATCACCGTGCGCTTCGTGATGGATGCATCACCTTGTGAGATACACGACGCCGCATTCGCAAAACGAGATACTGGCGCTGCACAGAGCGCCAAGATCCACGCGAGCAGAGCGATCGACGTTGCGTTCAACGGTTCGTCTGGTCCACCGCCATCAACTGTCCGCAGGAGGCGCAGGTGGTGGATCCGGGAACCCGAGAACCCGTCGCAGATCGGCGTCCTCTCGAACGTGCCAGATCTTCGCGTCGACCCAATAGTGCAAGAACGACCAACCCCAGATCGCCGCCGCGATCAGGAGCGCCAGATTTCGACTCGCCTCCGAATCCGTCGCACCCGGTTGCAGGAACTTGATGTCGTAGTACTGGAAGCCGATCGTGACACACGTGTACACGATGCCGAGCACGAGGTACACGAGGAGGTTCTTGTTGGCGATCGCGGCCAGGCCGTAGCGTTCTCTTGCACCCTCGGTGTGGTACTTGGTTCGGTTGTAGAACCACAGGAGCGCGTGGTACTGGAGGTTGTGATACGTCGTGAGCAAGGCAGTCATCACGCCTAGCTCGGCAGCGAACTTCGCCAAGCCGGGAGTTCTCGACGCGACGACGAAGTGGTAGACCACCGTCCAGTGCAGCCCGACGCTCGCGAGTACGATCAGCGTCTCGGGCAGGTTGATGCCCCGACCTCGCTGCACTCTCCGGGCGAGATGCAGAAGGTAGACAGCCTGCAGTAAGACGAAGCCCCATGGCCCATACGTACCCACGGCTTCGGAGAAGCGCAGCATCGCGTTCACGCCGAACCACTCCGTGGACCACTGTGCGAAGGGCACACCAGGGAGCGCGGCGGTGCAGAGCCATATGAGCAACGGAATCCACAACGACGCGATCAAGTAGCGTCGGTGGAACATCATCTCGGCACGATCGAACTCGCGATGCTTGGCGCGATACAACGCCATGAAGCCGAAGTGCTGCTTGACGACGTGATGATACGCCCACATCCCCGCCAAGAAATTGAACAGCAGCCAGAAGTCCGGCCGACCGGTCCACGCTTCGAGTGCGAGGCCGACACCGACGAACACGGGACCGACGACGAAGAGAAGCAAGCTGCGCCAGAGTTCTGGACCACGGCGTGCGAGCTCGGTCTTGTCGAGATAGGTCCGGCTGATCTGCCCCCAGAAGTGCGGGCCATGGAACACGAAGATCCAGACCAGGATGATCATCTCGGCAGTGAAGTAGCCAAGACGCCATCCTGCGTACATGGCGAGGCTGACGAAGACCCCGCCGAACAAGAACACGAGATCGACGGGTTTGCTGATCAGCCAGCGTGGTTCGAGGAAGACCCGTCGTCGAGATTCGTCGTGGATTGTCGGCGCGGTAGTCGTCATTCGCGGCTGACTATATCAGTCGAGCTGCCAGACAGATGACGGACCGCAGCGCGATTCAGCGCATGCAGTCAGTCAGGTTCTGGCGCGCGTCTGCGTTCGCCGGATCGAGACTGAGGGAGCGCTCGAAACACGCCTTCGCTTCGTGGATTCGGCCGTTGTGGAAGCGAGCGACCCCGAGGTTGTTCCAGGTTTCGGCGTCGTTCGGCATGAGTTCTGCCGCACGTGCGAATGCGCGCTCTGCCTCCCCAAATTGGTTCTGACCGAAGCGAACCATCCCGAGGTTGTACCAGGCGTCACCATTGCGGGGATCGGCACGCAGGACGTTCTCGAACGCCGTCACTGCAGTTTCGTCACCACTCAAGTAGCGCAGGTAGCCGAGCTGGTTCTGGTATTCGACGGCGGACGGCATGAGCCGCACCGCGGACTCCTGGTGAGCGAGGGCGCTTTCGAAACGCCCTTGCGTGCAGTACGCCTCGGCGCAGATCCGGTGGAACTGCGCCGACTGCGCATCGAGTTCGGCGAGACGATCGATGACCGCCTGGATCTCGTTCGGGCTGCCCTGTGCATCGGTTGGCGATGCGATCCGGGTCGGCAGCTTCGCGAACGAATCACTCGCTGCGCTCAGGAGGCTCGATCCCGGGTTGGAGGGGGAATGGGGAATGGTCGTCACACTCATGGTCTTGCTCCTTCGGGAACACCGGCACCAACGAGGCCCGGAAGGCTCTTCGAGCATTCAGTCGAAGTTCTGGTCGTGCGACTCGCGGCGGCATCGAGCTTCGAAGCTCCTGCACACTGCGATCGCCATAGGGGAATGCGTGTCGCCAATCCGACACGCGTGAGGATCGATTCACCGAGGCGAACCATCGCCTCGCTCGAGGCGATGTGCGACGCACCGGCGGCGAGCAGTTCGAGCGCTCGACTCGGGTCGTTGTCCTGCATCGCGACCGACGCGGAGTGGAGCCAGACAGGCTCCCAATCCGGATGTTCGTGGCGGATCGCACGCAAGATCGCCTCGGCACGATCGGTTCGTCCGAGAGCACTGAGACTCATTGCGATCCCTGCCCGTGCGACGTAGTCCGTGACACCGTCCTGAATCGGCACGACGACGGCCTTGTCACCGAACTGCAGCAGTCGCTCGAAGAGCTCGAGCGCATCGACATGAAGGCCGAAGTGCTGCGCGAGACAGGCAGCGACATACGTGATGTTGGGCGTCGGCATGAAGCGCGCGAGCGCCGTGTCGACGACGTTGCGCGCTTCGTCGTGGCGATCGGACTTGGACAGCTCGAGCGCCAGCACGGATGCGACTTCGGCCGCGAACGGCGCTTGCTTCGATGGGTCCGAGTGGCGAACCGACAGGATCTCGAACGACCGAGTCAAGAGCTCGATCACACGATCGCGTGGCTCGTTGATCGACCTGAGGAAGTCACCGTATTTGTACAGGCAGTACGGATCGTTCGGAGTGAGCGCGAGTTGCTTCTCGAAGATCCTGCGATTGCGCTCCGTCTTCCCGCGCGAAGCGATGACCGCGTCTTCGTATCCGCTGTGCACCGCACGCAAGTCGCTCGGGAAGATGCCGAGCCCACGTTCGAGCGCTGCTTGTTGCAGGGACTCCGTGACCTGTTCGTGGATCGCTCCGACGTAGCGCAAAGAGTCGAAGTTGCGGAAGAACCGCAGCATGAGCAGTCCGCGACTCGTACTTCCGTTGTTCGTCGACACGAAGTGCAGGAGGAAGGCCGCTGCACGCTCGCTCGTCGCGAGCGTCTCGAGAGCCTGGGCGGACGCTTCGTCGAGGATCTCGTCCGCGTCGAGGACGAGGATCCAATCCGACGTCGCCGCTGCAAGAGAGACGTTGCGCGCTTCCGCGAAATCGTCGTTCCACACGTGAGTCAGAACACGCGCCCCGTGCTGCGCGGCGATCTCCACCGTGCGATCCGTCGAACCGGTATCCACGACGATGATCTCGTCGACGACCGGAGCGACTCGCGCCAGGCAACGATCGAGACTGGCTTCTTCGTCACGCACGATCATGCAGAGGCTGATCGTCGGTTTACGCTGCTCTCGTCGCCAAGGCGCGACGTCGCGCGCAGGCGTCGCGTTATCCGTGGCGACAGGAACCACGCGATCGGACCAACGGCACACGAGGTCCCGAACTGCGTCGGGAGCCACCAGGGACTGAGTCACCGTGATGCCGTCGCCGTCTTCGATCCTCGTGTACCCGATCGCGGCGCCCGTCGCGGTCGCGCGGAGGCGCCATTCCTCGGCAGCAACGGCTGGACAAGGGACCTCGTGCACGAACGGACCAACCTCGAACAAGAGGCTTCGATCGAGCATGGATCCCGCGAGTCCGTGTGTTCGACCCGGCGCCTCGACGAGTGTCGATGTCGGCCAGGACTCCAACCGTTCGAAGAACGTGCGTGACGGACGGTCGTGAGACCCGAGGACCCAGATGCGGTCGCCGCGACTCTCCGGGACGACCGAGTTCCACGAATCGGACTCGTTCGCCGACGGCTCCCCGACGAGAACTTGCCACGAGTCGGGCAAGACCGTCTGGAGATGCACCCGTGCTGCGTCGATCGTGCGCGCGTCGTCGCCGGGCAGTCTCGCGATGAGCACGCTTCCACTGCATCGCTGGCCACTCCGAGCTCGGACGAAGTAGCGCTCCGGCTGGCGGCCGAGCGCGCTCGGCCGTAGGAGGATGTCGTTGCTTCGAAGCGCCGCTCGCGCCGATTCGTCGAGGCGACACGTGTCGGTTCCGGGGGACGGTTGCACGTCGTCCACGACGAAGCCGAGTGCCGCGAAGGCACGAAGCACACGCCCCAAGGCGAATCCGGTCTCGAGACGGGACAACGCGGGGCGCGCATGCGGCCCATGCAGGCCACCTTCTAGCAACTCACGCAATCTGGATGGCGCGGAGCGATTCGCGAACGACATCGCGACCAACACGGAGCCGCAGGCATGCTGCTCGAGCGTCGCGCGAAGCGCGTCGAGCTGCTCTTCGAGGCCCCCGTGAGATTCGTGCCAGGAGGGCACGAAGACGCCGTCCACGCGGGGCCGCTGGGCCGGCCAGGGGCCCGGCCACTGGACATGATGCGAGCAGCCCGCGATCCAATCGCGCGGGTCGTCGATGCTGGGCGTGAACCCACATCGCATGTCGGCAGCAAAACGCTCTGGCTGCACTGGAGAACTCGGACTGCTCGGTTCGGGGGGAATGACCAGGCTCTCCGGCAGTCGTGCCGGAGACCTCGACGGTTCTTGTCGGCAATCACCCCTGCGGTTCTGAAGCCCATGCCGTTGGATCGTTCGCGCTGCTATCGTCCGGGCGTGAACTACGCGCCTGCTGAGGTGTCGAGAATCCGTACGGCTTGGGAGAGCGTCTCCTCCGGTCGTGTCAGTGGCGGCTCACCACGCTGTTTCGTCGTCGACACGACGACCTCCACGCAGGACGACGTCAAAGCACATCTCGACGCCGAGGCCGAAGCGACCGGAGGCGAACGCGATGGGACGCCCGTCCTCGTCGTCGCAGCCGTGCAGACGCGGGCGCGCGGGACTCGCGGCCGCGTGTGGGATCACGACGCGCAGGGCGACATCGGCATGAGCTTTTCGATCGAACCCGACTTCGATCCGCGCCTGTTGCCGATGCTGATTCCGGTCGCAATGCGACACGCCCTTCTCGAATCGATGCGAGACCAGGGGGCAGACTTCGATCCCGACCGCCTGCGGGCCAAGTGGCCCAACGATCTGCTCCTGGACGGCGCCAAGCTCGCGGGAATCCTGATCGAGAGCCACGGCAAGGGACGCTGGATCGTCGGCATCGGAATCAACGTCGGGCGACGGGACTTCCCCCGTGAACTCGACGCGATCGCCACGAGCCTCAGGAAGACGACGGGCACGGACTTCGACCGATGCGCGATCCTCTGCTGCGTGATCCTGTGGATCGGTCGCTTGATCCAACGCGCCGCGACGTCGCCCGATGCAATCCTGACACTCTACGAGTCCGCACTCGACCTCGTGGGACGCGAGGTCGAAGTGCGCGTTCGCGAGCGCGCTCACACGGGCAGGCTCGCACGCATCGACCTGACGCACGCGACGCTCGAGGACGGCCGACGATTCGCTTGTGGCGAGATCGAGAGCCTCAGTTGCGCCAAGGAATGACGCCGCCGAGTTCTCCACTCGTGGTTTCGTCGACGATGATCTTGCGCGACAGGTACCACTCCTGTGGATCGCCGAGCCTGCCGTTCTGATCGCGGTCCACTCCCGCTTCGAGGAAGTACTCGCCCCCAGCGAGCCCGGTGAACGAAAAGCTGCCGTCCGCCGCGCTGCGAGTCTGTCGGACGAGTCGCCCATCGAACGACAACCACACTTCGAATCCCGCGGGTGAAGGCGGTATCGGACGTCGCCACGCGACGTCGAAGGTCAGGGAACCACCATTGGAGTCCAGACGGAACGTCTCTTGATGATTCCCGACCAATGACGACTGACGGTCGAGCGTCATGACCAGATCACCGGGTGCGTACTCGGGCACGAAGAACGAAAGGGCACCAGAACTCGACCCGACGGACTGAACCGCGAAATCGCCGAGTAGGCGTCCTCCGAGATTGCTGATCGACAACTTGTCGACGTTGACAGCGTCATCGAAACGGAACGACTGCGGCGTGAGGCCGAGCAATGGCGCTTTGTCGAGTTCGATCGCTCGCTGGACCGCGAGGTCCACCTGCAACAAGCCATGACCGTAGTAGCGATCCTTCCCGACGGGGCCGAGATCCTTGCACGTTTCTGCGAGGATGCGGCGCGCGAGTTCGGGTGCGAGGTCGGCGTGTACGGACTCCATCAGGGCGAGACCTGCCGAGATCGCGGGCGTCGCGACCGATGTGCCCAAGAAGCTGTTGTAGAGGTAGGTGAGCTTGCCGTTGAGGCGAAGCGCCCAGGTCGAGATCACGCCCTTGGGGCCTGCGATCTCCGTGCCTCCCGGGGCGCAAATGTCGACGTAGTCCGCGGCGTTGGAATACGTCGTGCGGACGAGATTCTCATCGACTGCCGCACAACAAAGCACCTCGGGCCAAGCGGCCGGATACAGCGCCGGCGCTGGGTCGTAGCCCTGGTTGTCGATCGCCGCGACCATCTTGACGTTCTGCGCGTAGAGCCGCTGGATCTCGACATGCTCCGCCGTCGTCGGTACGCGAATCGCGAAGCTCAGGTTGATGACTTTCGGGCGCTCCGCCTCGGGCAGGATCCGGCCACTGTCGTTGGTCTGGCCAGCGAGGTAGCGATACGCCTGCACGCGGTCGTAGCTCGCGCCTCCGAGACGGCCGAATACGCGAATCGGAAGGACCTTGCCCTTCCACGTTCCGCCGGCAACACCGATCGTGTTGTTCGTGACGGCCGCGGCAACACCGCCGACGTACGTGCCGTGATAGAAGTAGATATCGAACTCGGGCGGCTCGCTGGGATCCGAGTCGATACCGTCGCCGTCACCCGCGCTGTCCTTGTCGGCGATGAAGTCGTATCCGTACGTCGAGACGCGCGGTGCGAGGTCCGGGTGCTCGATCATCATTCCGGTATCGACGATCGCGATGTGCACGGAATCACTGCCCGTCGTCGTCTGCCACGCTTGTGGGAAGTTCGTGAGCGCGAGATTGAACTGCTCGTTCTTCTTCCAGTATTCGTCGTTCGGATCGAGGGGAGGAAGCGGCGGACTCGCGGGCATTCCAGCGAGCGCTTCGGCGAGCGGCGTGATGATGTTGGGACTGACGTATTGCGCCTCCGGGAGCGTGCGCCGCACTTCGCGCAGGAGATCCGACTGCGCCCACTGCCCGGCGTCACGGTCCAGCGGCAGGCTGAAGCCATCGCGCACGTAGCGACCGACGTCGACGGAGCCCGAAACGCGCCGGAATCCGAGCGCGCGGAGGCGCTCGGCCGCATCCGGACAGTGCACGAGAACTTCGCCAGCGGCGAACCGGAAGGCATCGCCGCCGAGCATGGCTTCTCGCTTTTCGGCCGCGACGGGAGGTTCGAGGAAGCTTGCGGGCGCTTCACGCACCGAAGATCCGTCCGACAGCGTGCAATCGAGCTGCCACGCACCACGCAACGAACCGACGGGCTCGAGCACGATCACGAGTTCTTGCCCGGCCTCGAGCGTGACGGAGGTGATCGCACCGTTCGCGACGCTGCGCGCAGGCGAACCGCGACCGTCTTCGACGTGCAGCGTCCCGACAACCGTGTCGCCCGACAGGTCGATCTCGAGACGTCGGCCGGCAAGCGCGCTATCGACCGGTCCGATGCGAAGCACGTCGCGTGGATCGATCGCGCCACCGACCTCGCCGCTGACGACACGGTGCGCGGGGAACGAGGCATCGAGGTCACCCAAATCGATCGCCGAAAACAGGTGATCGTTGGGCTCGAAATCGCGCCCGCAGCGCTCGCCGACCGTCAAACCGAGGCCTGCGAGCGACGGACTACTCGGCTCCTGCTCGAGGCTGAGTTTGCCGTTGAGGACGAAGGTCGGCGCCGCGCCTCCGCCACCACCACAACTCGTGAATCCGAAGAGGATCATCGAGCCGAAGGTGGCTAGTGCAATGCGCCGCGGTGCGGCGAAGACGTCATGGGCTCTTGCCATGGCGATCAGGATCCCTCGGGGTGATCGAATCGGTCGCTCCGGCCTCTAACCGCGCGTACCTCCACGATCAGTCTACCCCGTGGATTCCGCGGACCACGCCGTCACTTCGACGACTTGGCTTCCGCGAAGTACTTCTCGAGGCACTTGCGATAGTGCGGGTCGTCGATGCCGAGGCCGTTTTCTTCGGACGGCTGCGGCGTGGAAGCGACCTGCTCCTGGGTGACCTCGAGTTTCAGCTCGACGCGACGGCTGTCGTTCCACGCGGGATTCGCGGTCGAATACGGCACGTAGTTGATGACGTCTTGCACGCGGATGCCGATGTAGGCGATGCGTCGTTGCCCGAGGTCGAGGATGAGTTTGCGCGCACGTCCGACGACAGCGTCATCCTCGGTACGAATGTCGTATCCCATGACCGTGCTGAGCGTTGCGAGGATCGGCAGCGGCTTCGCCTTCGGCTTGGCCTCGCCGTCCTCGTCCTGCTTCGACTCGTCCTGCTTCGACTCGTCCGGGGCACCTTTGTCCTGGACCTTCTCCTCCGGCTCGCCGCCCGCGCCGTCGCTGTCCTTCTTGGAGGAAGCCTCGGTCGTGTCGACCTTCTTCAGGTGCGCGGGGACGAGAGACTCGAGTCGACTCGGATCGAACATCGGCATCGCTTGGAGTTCGTCGGTCGTGAGATTGCTCGTGAAGACCTTCTCGGTTTCGTGCCACGTGAGCTTCGATGCATCGATCGCCGTCGAACGGCCTCCGGTCGAACTCACGACGAAGTGCGTCACGTGGCCGGTCTGGTTGACGAAGACCATGTCGAGCACACGTCCGAGGACTTCGGTCTGCGTCTTCGCATCCTTGACGACACGAACGCCGAGCAAGACCGTCGCGTCCTTGAAGCCCGACGACGGAACCTCCTGTGCGGGACGAGCAGGAGCGACTTCGATGGCCTCGACTTCGTCCTGGGAATACAACGGCGCACACGTCGTTGCGAAAATGGAGATCGCCATGAAGGCACGCATGGGCGTAATTGATTGGAACATCGTTCCTCCTGGAAAACCGCTTGGTGCGGGATTACCGATTGCGAGCGCATCTACGCGAGCCGTCTTCGAGACGGACTGAAATCGATGGAAATCGTTCGGGTGTCGACACCGTTGTCCTCACGGTCGTCGAACTGGAATCCGAGCGAGGCCATCGGTCACGTTGACACGTATTCCGCCGCCATCGAAGATCCATGGAATGAACAGCGTGCACGGAACTCTGGCCGTCTTCGGTCTTCCAGGTGGACCGGAAGTTCTGGTGATCCTTCTGGTCGGTCTTCTCTTGTTCGGAGGCAGGCTTCCCGAAGTGGGACGTTCCCTCGGCCGAAGCCTCGTCGAGTTTCGTAAAGGACTTCGTGGACTGAAGGACGAGGTCGGTATCGACCGCGAGATCCAAGACATTCGACGGGATCTGCGTGACGCTGCTCGTGAAGACACGACGAAGCAATGGCCGGAACCCGATCGTTCAGCGTGGAACGAAATCGAGTTCGACGACAAGCCGGACGGAGCCAAGCCCGAAGGTGCATCGCCTGAGGCGTCCGCATCCTCGGAAACCATCGAGCCAAGGGCCAAAGGCAAGAACGCTGCAGGCGAGATCATCGACACCGAGATCGAAGCAAGCACCACCGGATCGGAAATCG
>JAGQQW010000599.1 GCA_020426005.1 Planctomycetota bacterium
CGCCTCCAGGAGAGGACGCTTCACAAGGAAGCGCTCGGAGTAGAGCTGGTCCTCGAGCTCGTCAGCTGCTGCGCCCGTGGCCAACCCGGTGGCCTCGGCGGTGCGCAAGTGGAGCAGCTGGCGCGAGTAGTCCCACTCGTAGACGGCCTGGGACGCGTCGAGGCCCTCGTAGCACTGCAACCGGATGAGGCGACCGCCCGTCCATGCTGCGAGCGTCTTGGCGACCTCGGTCTTGCCGACGCCGGGTTCACCCTCGAGTAGGAGGGGGCGACGAAGGGAGATGGACAAGAAGATGGCGGTCGCGAGGCCCTCGTCGGGCAGATAGCCGCTGGCCTCCAGGCCGGCGCGAACCTCGTCGACAGAGGTGGGGGCAGGTGCGCTCATGTCCCCCCCAGCCTACTGATCGGAGAATCGAGGTCCGGAAACCGATACGAATCCTCCGATCATGGTGGTGATGGCGGCGGCGACCGACGTGACGGTGTGGTCGGGGTGCACATCGCGGAGGGGCCAGGCGCGACCGCGGTGGATCCACGCTGTGGTGAGGCCGAGG
>JAGQQW010000600.1 GCA_020426005.1 Planctomycetota bacterium
GATGGCTGGAGCCTCGAGCGGACCGCGGCGTGGTTCCTCGCCGAGGTCGGGCTGGCGGGTGCGCGCGATCTGGGGGCGGCACCGACCGTGGCGCGCGACCGGCGGTCGTTCTTCTCGGTGATGGGCGAGCGGGTGGGCATCACGCTCGAACTGGCCTGGGAACATCTGCTGCTGACGATCACCGCGGTCGTGCTGGCGGCGCTGGTGGCGATCCCGATGGGCATCCTCGCGACGCGCTTCGCCGTGTTCCGCCAGATCGCGTTGGCTGCCGCCGGCATCGTCCAGACCATCCCGAGCCTCGCGATGCTCGCGTTCATGATCCCGCTGCCCGGCTTCGGACTCAGCGCGCAGTCGGCGATCGCCGCGCTGTTCCTCTACGCGATCCTGCCGATCCTCCGGAACACCTACGCCGGGATCACCGAGGTCGACGCCGATCTGATCGAGGCGGCGCGTGGGCTCGGGTTCCGCGATCGGGAGATCCTGTGGCGGGTGCAATTGCCGCTGGCCTCGCGGCTGATCCTCGCCGGCGTGCGGACCTCGACGGTGATC
>JAGQQW010000601.1 GCA_020426005.1 Planctomycetota bacterium
GTCCGTAGCGGGCGAGTTCGACGGGCCTGGGCGTGATGCGGATCTGTGGCACCAGCACCTGGCTTTCCAGCTTGAGATCGGTCACGCCATTGATGTTGGCGAGGGCATCTCGGACCCGCGCACCGGCGGCCCGCAGTTCATTCTGGTCCGGGCCGTAGATGCGAACGACGATACTGGCGCTCGCACCGGTCAGAACTTCCTTGATGCGTTCGCGCAGGTAGGTCAGCACGTCGCGGTACAACCCGGGATAGCCATCGATCACCTGCTTGATGCGGGCGATGCTGGCGTCGTAATCGGCATGCTCATCAAGGCTGATCCACAGTTCGGTGAAGTTCGGCCCGACCACTTCGTCGGCCGCTTCGGCGCGACCGATATGGGCGCCGAAGTTGCGTACACCCGGGATGGCGCGCAATTCGCGCGAAGCGCGGATGGTGATCCGGTCCATCGCTTCGATGGACGTGCCGGGCTTTTCGACGAAATGCATCAGGAAATCCGTCTCATGAAAGTCGGGCAGGAACTGATCCGAGAAGCTGGCATAGCCCACGGCCG
>JAGQQW010000602.1 GCA_020426005.1 Planctomycetota bacterium
TTGGGCGCCCCTCGTACACCTTGAGCACGGTCTCCGCCGGGATCCCGCGCTGCCGCAGCCAGCGGGCGGTCCCGCTGGTGGCGACGATCGTGAAGCCGAGCTCGGAGAACCGGCGCGCGATCGGCACCACCGTCGGCTTGTCGTGATCGTTCACGGACACGAACACGGTGCCCTCCAGCGGCAGGTCGCCCCCGGCACTCGCCTGGCTCTTGGCGAACGCCATCCCGAAGGAGTCGGCGATCCCCATGACCTCGCCGGTGGATCGCATCTCGGGGCCGAGTCGGACATCGACTCCCGCGAACTTGGCGAACGGGAAGACCGCCTCCTTCACGGCGACGTAGGGCTGGGCCGGGTCGTCGGTGAGCCCGAGGGCATCGAGCGGCGTGCCGGCCATCACCGCCGCCGCGAGCTTCGCGAGCGGCACGCCGGTCGTCTTCGACACGAACGGGATCGTCCGCGAGGCGCGCGGGTTGACCTCGAGGACGGTCACGACGCCGTCCTTCACCGCATACTGGACGTCGCTCAGGCCGACCACGCCGAGGGCGCG
>JAGQQW010000603.1 GCA_020426005.1 Planctomycetota bacterium
TCATGACCTACGTCGACAAGAATGGTGAAGAAGTTGGAGAATGCATTTCCTACGCGTTGCCGACCATCCTGGAGATGCGTGGTGAGCAGTCCGGTGTTGAGTGGATCGCAGAGCTTGATTTCATGGCATTTATCAAAGCAGCTACAATGGTCACGTATCGCTATGATGATGCGATCGACGAGCTGTATGAAGAGCCGGACGCCGAGCGGGACACGACGCGCTCCATTAAGTGCTGAAAATGCTAACTCTAGACGGCAGCTTCGGCGAAGGCGGCGGGCAGGTCGTGCGCACTGCCTTGACGCTTTCAATGATTACCGGGACGCCGTTCCGGATCGAGCGCGTGCGCGCCGGGCGTAAGAAGCCAGGCCTGCTTCGCCAGCACCTCACCTGCGTGAAGGCGTCAGGGCGCGTTGCAAGCGCGCGCGTCACCGGAGCGGAGCTGGGCGCGACATCCTTCACCTTCGAACCCGGCGTCATCAATGCCGGTGAGTACGAGTTCGCGATTGGCTCGGCAGGCTCCACCATACTCGTTTTTCAAACCATACTG
>JAGQQW010000604.1 GCA_020426005.1 Planctomycetota bacterium
ATCCCGCGTCGCACCGATTCGATATCCGCGTCGAGGATCTCCGCAAGATTGGCGAGTTCGTTCATCAGGCTGATACGCGTCGCCAGCATCACGTTGGCGGCATACTTGGTAAGTTCCGCGGATCGCACATCCATGTGCACGATCTTGTCGTGGTTGCGATTGAACGGGGCATAGAGTCGGTTCATCGTATCGGCGCTGCCTGGCCGGTTCGCCCCGATCACGATGCGATCCGGCTTCATGAAATCGCTTACCGCAGCGCCTTCCTTGAGGAACTCCGGATTGGAGACCACATCAAAATCCAGTGTCACCCCGCGCTCCACCAGCGAACGATGGATGACACTGCGTACCTGATCCGCGGTGCCAACGGGTACCGTCGATTTGCCTACCACAAGTTTCGGCGTGGTCATGCAGGCACCGATACTGCGCGCCACGTTCAGCACGGCGGACAGATCCGCCGAACCATTGGGGAGCGACGGCGTGCCAACGGCGATGAACAGCACATCGGCATGCGCGACGCCCGCGGCGACATCGTCCGTGAAGCGCAGC
>JAGQQW010000605.1 GCA_020426005.1 Planctomycetota bacterium
CGCTCTTCCTGCTGATGATCGGCGCCCACGGCATGGAGCAGGTCGCGAAGCTTACCGGCAAGGCGCCCATGCTCACCGTCGGCAAGGTGGGCGTCATCAAGCACAACTGGGCGTATTCCTCCGCCAAGGCCGAGCAGGAACTGGGCTACGCCATCACGCCCTTTGCCGAAGGCATCCGCCGCACCGTCGCCGATCTGCGAGAGCGGGGCCTGGTGCCGCCGCCCAAGCGGATCCGAGGCGACGCCGTTCCAACGGAGCCCCGAGCGTAAACAAGGAGTCGTCGTCGAATGTCGTCCGGTCCCGATCGCACGCAAAGCGCTCCCGCCCTTTCAGAGCCGCGCGCGTCAGCAAGCGGGTTGCTTCGACTCATACACCGCTGCCGATTCACCGATTCGCAATAACCCGCTCCCTCACGGTCGCGGCTCTGAAAGGCCGCGCGCGCCTCGACGGCCCTACGACACCCCATGTTCCCAACGCCCGCCAAAACCCCTAACCTCGATTCCCTATGATCGATAAATCCCGCCGCCGAATCTTCGCCGTCGCCG
>JAGQQW010000606.1 GCA_020426005.1 Planctomycetota bacterium
CAGCAAGCAGTTCGCGGCAAATGTCCCAGGCTTGCGCGAATCCTCCCCATAGAGCTCGAACACGCTCTCGGGCTCGGACGACAAGTCGGTCAGCTCGGGGACAGAGCTTTGCATCCGGAACGCCATCTCGTACTGCGCGATGCGCGTCTCGATCTCCGGGTCGAGGCTGCGCTCGGCCTCGCGCCGGTTCAGCGCGCCGACGAGGTCGAGCATGCGCCGCCGGTCGGGGCGGCTCACGCCGGCCGGATCGCCGAGGTACAGCACCGGGTCGCCCGAGCCGCGCATGCGACAGCCCTGGTGCTCGCCCGGCAGGAAGCCGCTGCCCCAGAAGCGCGCCGAGAGCGCCTGCATGTTGCCGAGGCCCTGCGTGATGAGCACCACGAACGTCGGCAGGTTCTCGTTGGCGCTGCCGAGGCCGTAGCTGATCCACGAGCCGAACGACGGCCGGCCGGGCTGCTGGGTCCCGGTCTGGAAGAAGGTGATCGCCGGCTCGTGGTTGATCGCGTCGGTGTGCACCGAGTGCACGAAGCACAAGCGGTTGGCG
>JAGQQW010000607.1 GCA_020426005.1 Planctomycetota bacterium
GCGGAAGAGCGGACCGAAGACCGGGACCTTCAGCGTCAGGCCGTCCCAGATCAGCGCGCCCTTCTCGGTCTTCTTGAACAGGCTCAGACCGACGAAGAAGGCGACCATTCCGCCGACCGCGACGTACCAGTACTCGCGCATCTTGTCCGAGATGGTCAGGATGCCCTCGGTCAGCGCGGGCAGCTCGGCGTCCATCGACTCGAACACCTCGCGGAAGCCGGGGACGATGCCGATCATCAGGAAGGCCGTGATCGCGATCACGAGCACCATCGAGACGACCGGGTAGGTCATCGCGGACTTGATCTCGCGGCGCAGCTCGTCGGCCGACTCCTGGTAGTCGGCGAGACGCTCGAGGATGATGTCCATCTGACCGGACACTTCCGCGGCGCGTACCATCGAGATGTACAGCGGGTCGAACACCTTCGGGCAGGTCTCCATCGCGGCGGACAGGTCGGAACCGCCGCGCACCTCGGTGACGAGGCGCTCGCAGGTCACGCGCATGCCGGGACGCTCGGCCTGCTCACCGAGCACCTCGAGCGACTC
>JAGQQW010000608.1 GCA_020426005.1 Planctomycetota bacterium
AACCGGAGGTTCTCGAGCAGCACGATCTGCCCGGCGCGCGTGTCGAGCACGAGCTTGCGGACCGCGTCGCCGATGACCTCGTCGGGCAGCCGGATCTCGCAGCCGAGCAGCTCCGCGAGCAGCGACCCGACAGGCTCGAGGGACAGCTCGGGCTGAACCTGACCCTTCGGTCGCCCGAGGTGTGAGGCGAGGATCAACCGCGCGCCCCGCTCACGCAGCGCGCGAATCGTCGGCAGCGCGGCGACGATCCGCGTGTCGTCGCGCACCGTGCGATCGGGCCTGAGCGGGACGTTGAAGTCGACGCGCACGAGCACGCGGCGGTTGTGGACGTCGAGGCTCGCGAGCGAGGGCAGCGAGGCGAGGAGCGCGTCTTCCCCGGACGGGTTCATGGCCGTGAGCAATACCCACGCGCCTGTGGCTCGTAAACGGGAGAGCGCGTGAGTTTCCCGCCCGCGACGACGACGTCAGCGACCCCGGCGGACGGCTCGGGATCCGTGAGCCCGTCGTCGCCGAGGTCGCGGGTGACGCAGCAGTTCGAGCGA
>JAGQQW010000060.1 GCA_020426005.1 Planctomycetota bacterium
CTTGCCGACGCCGCCCTTGCCCGACGAGACCGCGACCACGTTCTTGACTCCGGGAATGCGGTTCTTCGATAGCAGCGCCTGCGCTTCGGGTACGTCGAGGAGTTCTCGGATCGATACGTCGGTGGTGCCGCTCGCCTGCAGAGCTGCGCGGATCCGCGACTCGAGTTCTTGACTCGGATAGGAGGGCGTCGGTTTCGCGAGCGTCAGCGCAACGGCGTTGCCTCGCGTCTCGATGTCGCGAACGATGCGACTCGTGACAGGATCGACGGCGAACACCGGATCCTCGATGCCTTCGAGGGCGCTCTTGATCCGTGAATCGAGGGTTTCGGGAGAATCGGACGAGCCGGAGGTGGTCATGAGCGCGTTGGTTCGAGAAGGGCGCGGCCCGCCCGATCGAGCGTGCCCGGCAACGGTAGCCCGGCAACGAATGGCCAGCTGCGGTTGCCGCGTGAGCGTCTGAGCTATATGGCCGGATTCGCGAAGGGTCAAGGAATGCACGATCTCGGTGCATGTTCGAGTTTCTCGACCCGCTGCTACCCTGGGCGCCATGGTCGCGATCGATCCGAAGGTCCCGCTCTGGCTCGCTGGAGAACCGCGGTTCTCTGGGGACGAACTCGAAGTCACCGACAAATACCATGGCGCGGTCGTGTCGCGTGTCGCACTCGCGGGGCCAGAGCTCCTCGACGAGGCGATCTCGCGTGCTGCCGCCGCTCGAGCCGAGTGTGCCGCCCTGGAGCCTTGGCAGCGGCGGGAGGTCTTGGAGCGCTGCATCGCTCGCTTCACCGAGCGGCAGGATGACCTTGCCGATCTCCTCTGCATCGAGGCCGGCAAGCCGCTGAAGGACAGCCGAGGTGAGGTCGCGCGTTTGATCGACACCTTTCGCGTCGCTGCGCACGAATGCCTACGCGTTGGAAGCGGCGATGTCCTGCCGCTCGCGATCAGCGAACGCGCCTCGGGATACACCGGCATGTGGAAGCGCGTGCCGATCGGGCCGTGCAGCTTCATCGCGCCGTTCAACTTTCCGCTCAATCTCGCTGCGCACAAGATCGCCCCGGCGATCGCCGCAGGGTGTCCGTTCGTGCTCAAGCCCGCGAGTCGTACGCCGTTGTCGGCGATGATCCTCGGAGAGATCCTCGCCGAGACGAAGTGGCCGGCAGGCGGGATGTCGATCCTGCCGATGCGACGTGATGCTGCCGACGCGCTGACGACCGACGATCGCATCAAGCTTCTCAGTTTCACGGGTTCTCCCGAAGTCGGATGGGATCTCCACCGGAGAGCAGGCAAGAAGAAGGTCGTGCTCGAGCTCGGCGGGAATGCCGCGTGCGTGGTCGATGCGGGCACCGATCTCGATCTCGCGATCGATCGCATCCTCGTCGGTGCGTTCTACCAGTCCGGCCAGTCGTGCATCTCGGTGCAGCGCGTCTTGTTGCACGAAAGTCTCGCCGACGAATTCGAGCGACGCTTCGTGTCGAAGGCCGAGCAGCTCGTTCTCGGAGATCCGCGTGACGAGGCGACGTTCCTCGGCCCGATGATCGATGAGAGTGAAGCGGCTCGTCTCGAATCGTGGATCGAGGATGGCCTGTCCAAAGGTGGTCGTCGCCTTTGTGGCGGCGCGCGCGACGGCGTGTTGTTTCCCGCGACGGTCCTCGCGGACGTGCCGGCGGGTACGAAGATCGTGGACGAGGAGGCCTTCGGTCCGGTGTGTGTGCTGTCGCGCTTTTCCGATCTCGATGCTGCGTTCGACGAGGTCGACCGTAGCCGCTACGGACTGCAGACGGGAATCTTCACCAAGGACATCGATGCGGTCCTGCGTGCATGGGATCGACTCGAAGTCGGCGGCATCGTCATTGGCGATGTGCCTTCGTGGCGCGTCGATCACATGCCGTACGGTGGTGTCAAGGACAGTGGGTTCGGTCGAGAAGGCGTGCGCTTTGCAATCGACGACATGACCGAGATTCGGCTTCTCGCGATCAGGCGCTGACCACGACGCACGGGTCCGTTCGTCGATTCGCCTACGACACGAGAGCGAAGTTCTTCGCCGCGATCGAGTCAGGGCCTCCGAGCATCGCGCCTGCACGTAGTGCGTCGCGGGCTCCGCGCATGTCGCCGGTGAGGAAGCGCGCGATCCCGAGGTTTGCGAGGACGTCGGCATTGTTGCTATCGGACAGCAGCTCGAGGAGGGCGCGTGCTTCGGGCACGTTGTTGCTCGCGAGTAGGAGCGCGGCGCGAAGCTCGATGGCAGGTCGATACCCGGGCACGTGCAGCAGGGCACGTTGGAGGAGGGCGTGTGCGTGCTGTTGCGACGTACCGAGAAGCGCGTCGCTTCGCTCTGCGTGGATGCGCGCGCGATGCGTCAGGACTTTTGCGTGGGTGGTCGCATCCATAGGGAGCACCGTCTCGATGTGTGTGAACATCGCTGCTGCCTCTTCGTCGCGTCGCTTCGTGAGTGCATGCAAGGCAATGCTGCACCATGCTTCACGATGAAGCGGTGCGACGCGCAAGACGCGTTCCCACTCGAGTGCTGCGGCGTCATCGCGGCCCAGGGTCGCCAGTGCACGTGCGAGAGGCGCAGCTGCCCAAGCCCGCTCGATGGCGTCGCACTCGTGCAGACGTGGAGCGAGTTGCATCACGACGTCTTGGTCTCCGTCGAAGCTCGCCAATTCGGCAAGGGCGAGTGGCGTGTCGCGCCAGCGTTGCTCGAAGAGTTCGCGCTGCGCGCCGAGTTGTTCGCGGTAGTCGATGCTCAGGGCGCGGAACGTCGCGTTCCCTTCGTGCCAGACGTAGGCATCGTGCGCGATCAAGAGGCGTCGACCATCGAGTCGCACGCGTAGCGACAGGTCGTCGTCTTCGTAATTGCCGAGTCCGAATTCTTCGTCGAACCCTCCGAGTCGCACCCAGGTGTCCCGATGCGCGACGAGGCAGAGGCCGGACAGAAGCTCCGTGTCCTCACAGCGGCCGGCATGTTGCTCGGTCAGTCGTGTTTCGATCGCAGCCGTGTCGGTGTAGTCGATCTCCAATGCCGCATGCGCCGGGGCGGGCGCGCGCCAAAGCTGTCGACCGCGTACTTGATTCGATCGTGGGGCCGCGAAGCCTGCACGCGGCTGTCGCCGTAGGCACCCGACGAGATGTGTGAACGTGCGCGGGCCACTGTGCGCATCGTCGTTGAAGACGGCAACGTAAGGCGTGCGCGCGCGCGCGATTCCGGCGTTGCACCCGGCGGCGAAGCCTCGGTTGTCGCGCAAGCGCACGATCTCGACGGGCGAGGACGCGTGACGACTGAGATCGTCCAGCGACAGCGGCGGTGCGCTGCCGTTGTCGACGACGATCACGGCCCGGATCGACGGATCGATCAAGCTCGCGAGGCAGCCGTGGAGGCGATCGTTCCCGTTCCATGTCGGGATGACGACCGAGACGGCGGCTTCGTGGGGGCGAGAATCGGGCGGCAGGGGCACTTCGGAACTTCCTGGTCGTTCTATCGGCTCGCGCTCCGGTGGGGGCTGACGTGATCCGTCAAAGAACTCGCCGACCGTCGACCGGGACGTGACCGAGTCGTTCGATGTCCTGCTATCGTTCGAGCGTGAGTGCCCATCGGGACATGGCCATCGGATCTGCGCGAGGACCCGGTGGGACCTACCGGCTCGCCTGTTCGCACGCCGGGCTGGTTCTCGCCGAGTTGCCGGCCGCCGGTCGCTCTGTGGCGCGCTTTCGTGCTCGTGTCGATGAGCTGCTCTCGCGCCGGTCGTTCGCGGAGACCTCGGGGGGCGCGCAGAGCGAGGTGCACCTCGCGCGCTTCCGCGCATGGATCGAAGACTGGAGCCTCGACGTCGCCTGGGAGCTGTTCTGGAACCCTCCTGCGCTCGACCTGCGTGGAACGCTCTTTCGCCGCAAGGTATGGGATGCGCTACGGACCGTTCCACCCGGTGAGGTCCTGACCTACGGCGAGCTGGCCGCGAGGAGTGGATCGCCGCGCGCGGCGCGAGCCGTGGGCACGGCGATGCACGAGAATCCCGCGCCACTCTTCGTGCCGTGTCACCGCATCGTCGCTTCGGGCGGGATCGGAGGCTTCGGAGGTGCAGGGCTCCCACTCAAGCGCGCGCTGCTCGAGAGCGAGGGAGTCCGATTGTGACCGGTCAGCTACCGAGTCGTTCCAGCGCGACTTTCGCGCGTTCGTAGGTCGCCGTTTCGATCGAAGGCGAACGCGGAACGACGCGTACGTTCGTCGTCGCTTCGCGCGAGGCGACGAGCAGTCCGGCGAGACGAGCCGCCCTGCTCGGTTCGCGCGGCTCGATCGCGCCCGAGCCGGATGCGCAGGCGCTGAGGGTTTCGGCAGCGAGTTCGGTCGCCGACCGCGCGTCCACGGCATCGATGACATCGACGAGCGAGCGCACGAACCGGGCCGCGTAGCCGGGGTCCCACTCGGACCCTTTGGTGTCGCTCTCGGATGGCGTGGGCTCGACGGCTTGCTCGAGCAGCGAAGCCCTACGCGCGAGCGCGAGCTCTTCGACCCGAGCTGCGATGCAAACCGCTTCGAGGTCGATCGGCGTGAGTTCGAGATCCGATGCGAGCAAGGCTGCAACTTTGGCGAGGCGCGTGGTCACGCGTTCCGCTTGCTGCGGGGCCCCGAAGCGATTCTCGAGGCTCTTTGCCACGTGAATGAGAGCGCCCGTCGGCGAGATGGCTCTCCCCGAACCTCTCGCCGGCGGGCACTCTGAGGCAGCAGCACAGGTCGCGCGCTCTGATGGCGCGGTCGGTGCCGCCGCCGCTGCGATCGCCCTGCCCGGCGATTGCTGCGACTTGTCCGGCATCGATCGATGCTGCCTCGGTTGTTCTTCGGTGTCTTCGGCGTCCACGTTCCGATCGGATTCCCGAAGGGTTGGCTCGCCGGTCGCGAGGGACGCTTCGTAGCTGCCGAAGCGCATCCCGAGTTCTTCGATGCCCGGCGCACGCTCGAAAATCGTGCGGCGTTTGCGAATCGCGGTCGTCAGTCGATCGCGTAGGTCCCAGAACTTGATCGGTTTGCGCAGGAAGCCGTCCGCTCCGAGTTCGACGCATTCGATCGCCGCGGAGATGTCGCTTTGTCCGGAGATCATCACGATGGCCGTGCGCGCGTCGGCGCTTCGTAGCATCGTCAAGAGGTCTTGGCCGCGTGTCGTGCCGAGGCCGATGTCGATCAACACGGCGTCGAACGGGTCGTCGTCGCAGTGCGCGCGGATGTAGGCCGCGAGGCCGTCTTCGGCGTTGGTCCGCTCTTCGCAGCGC
Organism: Planctomycetota bacterium; assembly: GCA_020426005.1. Taxonomy (GTDB): domain Bacteria; phylum Planctomycetota; class UBA1135; order UBA1135; genus JACKHW01. Next base: position 5,260 of record JAGQQW010000060.1, read on the forward strand.
ATGCCGTCGAACTCGAGTCGCCTGCAGAGCAAGTCGCCGACGCTCGTGTCGTCATCGACGACCAGCACGCGAACTGCGCGCGGATCTCGTGCCGGAGAGGAAACGGGTTGCCGAACTGGCTGCCGAGTTGAGGAGTCGGGCATTGCTGCTCGTTGCGTTCGTGGCGCGGCGTTCTTGACGCGCTTGGCCCTGGGGCGCGGAAGCGGGTCGATTCGATATTCGGTTCTCCCGTTCGTGCTCATTTATTGCAAACGATGTGCCATGCAGTCGAATCCGATGTGGTCGTTCTTGCAGTACGATCCGCTAGCCGTATTGAGCATTTGCCGGGGGAAACGACATGAGACTCGAAAGGCGATTCCGGGGTTCTAGCGTCACTCGATTCCCGATATCGGGAATTCGTCTCGATATCGGGAATGACTGCAGGGCAGTTTGTGATGCAAAGTTTGGCGCGTTTTCGTAGCGTGCGCGACGTGACGAAGCTCTTGATCGCGAGCCGCCTCGGTCTCGATTCGCCAGAAGCGGCGCGCGAGGCGCCCATCCTCCACGACATCGAACTCGAACTCGATGAGGGTGAGTTCGTAGCCGTCATGGGCCCGTCGGGAAGCGGCAAATCCTCGCTGCTGCATTGCCTCAGTGGGCTCGAGCGACCGTCGCGTGGGACGGTGGTCCTTTGTGACCAAGAGCTGGGCAAGCTGTCGGAGCGGAAGCGAACGCTCTTGCGTCGGAAGCGAACGGGCTTCGTCTTCCAGTTCTTCAACCTGCTGCCGGACCTCACGGTGGAGGAGAACGTCCTGCTTCCATTCCTCATCGTCGGTGAAGATCCGGCGCCGCATCGTGCGCGTCTCGACGAGGTCTTCGCCGCACTGGACCTCGATGACCTGCGCGATCGCCGGCCGCATGCACTCTCGGGCGGCGAGCTTCAGCGCGCGAGTATCGCGCGAGCCCTCGCAGTGCGGCCCGAACTGCTCTTTGCCGACGAACCGACCGGGAATCTCGCGAGCGCAGCCGGCGAGCGCACGATGCAGCTCTTGCGTGCGCTCAACGAGCGCTTCCAGACCGCGATCCTTCTCGTCACGCACAATCCGCGCGACGCGGCCTTCGCGGATCGCGTTCTCTTCCTCAAGGACGGGGGGCTCGTCCAAGGCGCTGAACTGAAGGGGGAGGGGATCGATGCGTCTCTTGTCTTTTCTCGTCTGGAAGAGCTGGGCATCTAGTCCACTCCGCGTCGTCCTGACGCTTCTCGGAGTCAGCCTCGGCGTCGCGGTCGTGACCGCGATCCACGTGCTGGACCACAACACGATCCTGAGTCAGATCGAGCGTGCGCGGCAGGACTACGGGCGCGTCGACTTCGAGTTGCGTCCGACCTCGAACATTCCGTCGATCGAGGAGCGGCTGACGAGTCTCGAAGAACGCGACGAGATCGAAAAGGCCGCCGTGTTCGCGAGTTCGCCGGTCGAAGTGCTCAGCGGCGAGGGAAAGCGTCACCTCATCAGCCTTTACGGCCAGACGCCCACGGGTGGCGCGCGTTTCGGTCATTGGCGCGTTGCCGAAGGGCGGGATCTGGCGGCGACCGACGCGGATGATGCCGTGCTCGTCGCGCCGCGACTCGCCGAGCTACTCGGCATCGGCGTCGGAGCTGAGCTCGTCCTGAGCGCGTTGCCGCGCACGACGCAAACGCGGTGCGTGGACGGGCAACGCAAGGCTACGGGGGGAGAGGTCGCACTCCCGCGGCGGCGTACGCTGCGAGTGCAGGGGATCCTGGAGCCCGTCCGGTTGGCGCGTCGCGACGGCGGTCTCGTGGTCGTCGGTCGCTTCGGCCTGGTGCGCGAACTCGCGGCCTACTTGCAACCCATCTTCCAGATCAAGCGCAGGGACGGTGTCGACCCCGACGCCCTCGCGGCGACGTTCCGTGAGGATTGGGCTCGCATCGACGAACGCGCGGCGATGTTCGGTGAGAACGCCGACGAGGCAGCCTTCCGGAACGGTGTGAAGATCCTCGGATGTCTCGCGCTCGTGCTCGGGATGTTCGTGATCTTCCATACCTTGTCGCATGCCCTCGCCGAGAAGATCCGGCGCGTCGGCATTCTCCGAGCACTCGGGGCTACGCAGACCCAGGTGACCTCGGTGTTCCTCGTCGACGCGGCGGTTCTCGCGGTGATCGGGACCTTGATCGGGCTCGCGCTCGGAGTCGGACTCGCGCGCGTGCTCGCGGACGAGAAGATCACGACGCTCGGGCTCGGCAAGGCCGTGACGACGTTCGAGATGCCTTGGACATCGCTCGTCACGATCTTCGTGCTGGGGACGTCGGTCACTCTGCTCGGCGCCGCCTTTCCGCTCGTCAAAGTGCGGACGCTCAGCCCGAGGCGCATCCTCTACGTTCGCGATCTCGCGCCTCCGAGCGACCTGATGCGTGGCGTCAATCTCTTCTTGTTGGTCCTCCTCGTCATCGCGCTGCCACTCGCCTATCTCGTGATGACACCGCTCTTGACCGAAGCCGGTCGCGGTGCGGGAGTCGTTCTGGCTCAGGCAATCGGAGTCGTCGCGGTCTTCTTCGCGATCCTCTTGCTCTCCCCGCACCTCGTCCGGGTTCTCGGCTCGTTGCCGCTCGTTGCGGTTCGGCGGTTCGCGCCGCTCGCGGCATGGCTCGTACACAAGAACCTCCTGCGGTCGCCTGGACGAATCGCGACGTCCGTATGTGGAATCACGCTCGTAGGCCTCGCGATCCTCGGATTGCGAGGCCTCACGTCGTCGCTCGTCGCCGAAGTGGACGCGTTCGCGGGCGTCGCGCTGCGGAACAAGCTCTTCGTCAAAGCCGAGCATCAGGTCCCCGAATCGCGCTGGCAACGGCTCGGCACGCTTCCGGGGGTGCGCTCGGTCCTGCCTTTGTCGGCGACGGTCATGATGCCGTTCCGTTGCATCGGGACGGATGTGAAAGCACTCTCTGCCAAGGGTGCGGTGCTCGATGGTCGGGATGACCTGGCCGAAGCAATGGTCGAAACGAGGGGGCTCGTCATCAGCACGAGGCTTGCGCGGCTCTTCGGTCTGGGCGTGGGCGCGGTCGTGAAGGCGACGACGGATGGTGGCAGCGTCGACTACACCGTGCTCGCTGTCAGCGACACCAGTGGCTTCTTCCCCGACGAGCGTGCGTGGGCGCTCACTCATCGCGGTTGGCTTCGCAAGGACTTCTGTCTCGATGTTGCGGCGTGTGCGCGGTTCTCGCTCCGCCTGGATCCCGATGCGGACGTCGAGGCGGTCGCGTCGGCGGTGCGCTCGATGATCCCTGGCGTGGTCTGGACGAAGACCGGTGCATGGGTGCAAGAGTTCCATCGCATGGATGTCGGGCGCGACTTCCGCTTCTTCGATATCTTGTTGTGGCTGTTGCTCCTGCTGGCGGGTGTCGGGCAGGTCAACCTGATCACGCTGTCGACGATTGCTCGTGTGCGCGAGATCGGGGTGTTGCGGGCGCTCGGCATGACGCGTCGCGATTGGGTCGTCACGTTGCTCGTCGAAGCCCTCGTCATCGGCTTCTTGACGGCAATCCTCACGACGCTCGCGGGGCTCGTGCTCGTCGTCGTCCTGGTGCGCGGACTCGTCGTCGTCAGTGGCCTCGAAGCGCCGCTCGTCGTGCCGTGGGGGGCGCTCGCCTTCGTCGTCGTGCTGGGTTTCGCCGTGTCCTTCGCTGCGGCCATCGTGCCCGCACTGCGCGCGACCGCGATCGCACCGGCCAAGTCGCTACGAGGCAGCGAATAACGCGCTCTGCGACACTGCGGGCGCACTTTGAAGCCCTCCGCGATAGCACAGCCGTTGGCCGTTACGGTATGATCCTCGCCCTTTTTTGCGCAGGAAGGCCATGGCCCGACACGGCGAGCGACGCGACCAGCGACCCGAAATGCGACTCGACGAATTCGACGACGCGTTCGATGACGACGACATCATGCCCGATGCGTCGACGGTCGTCGTGCCGGACGAGTTCAGCGGCTATCGAGTGTCCGAAGTGCTGGGTCGTATCTGGCCTCACGTCCGTAGGAGTGCGATCCGGCTGCTGATTCGCGAAGCGCGCATCGAGCGGAACGGACAGCCCGTACGCGCACATGAGAAGCTTCGTGGGGGAGACGTGCTCTTCTTGCACGACTTCGATCCCGTCGAGCTGCCGCAGCACCGTGAGGATGAAGCCGGCCGTCCGGATGTCCTACACGAAGACGCCGCGTGCCTCGTGATCGCCAAGCCGGCGGGGCTCGCGACGACGCCGGAGCGCGAAGGGCAGGACAGCGTCCATGACCGCTTGCTCGGTTGGTTCAAAGATCCAGAACTGCGGATCGCACACCGCCTCGACAAGGGAACCTCCGGGGCTTTGTTGCTCGCGAAAGGGGCGGACGCCGCACGAGCCTTCGACGCGATGTTCCAGGAGCATCGGATTCGCAAGGAGTATTTGGCCCTGTGTCGCGGACGCGGGCCGTTGCGATCGACGTTTTCTTGTGATGTGAAGATCGGCCGAACGATTCGCGGCGGGCGCGTCAAGATCGGCGAAGCCAAGGGTGCGCGCGAGGCCCATACCGACTTCGAAATCGTCGAGCGCTTTCGCGGATATCTTCTCGTCAAGGCGATGCCGACTACGGGGCGCATGCACCAGATTCGTGCGCATCTCTCCTGGCTCGCGATGCCGCTCGCCGTCGATCCGTTGTATCGCGGTGGCAAGGCGGTCTATCTGAGTGACTTCAAGTCCGACTATCGCCGCCATCGCGGCAGGCCCGAAACGCCTCTGATGAATCGCTTGTCCCTGCATGCGCACGTGCTCGAGTTCCGCTCTCCGGATGGGGATCGCGACGTTCGTGTCGAATGTCCGCCCCCCAAGGACTTCCGAGTCACACTCGACAAGCTTCGACGCTTCGCGAGTTCCGACGCGCGGTCCGCTACGCCCGACGGAGAATCGTCATGAGGCTGAAAGTTCGTCCCGGTGATTTCCGGGTCTTCGAAGAACTCGAGTTCGAGTCGGATCCCAGCGGGCGCTTCCATGTCCATCGCGTGATCAAGGAGAAGATGACGACGTCCGAAGCGCTCGATCGGATCGCGCGCGCGGCGTCGGTGCCCCGAACCGCGATCGCATACGCCGGTATGAAGGACCGACAGGCCATCACGCAGCAGTACATTTCGATCGAAGGCGAGCACGTCGACATCCGAGAGCACGACCTCAAGGTGCGGTTCGTCGGCAAGAGCGCGACCAAGATCGACAGCAAGCAGAGTTCGGGGAATCGCTTCCAGATCGTCGTGCGCGACGTGTCGCTGTTCGACATTGCGCGTCTGCGCCGCAACCGAGCGGCGGTCGAAGCGACTGGGCTGCCGAACTACTTCGACGATCAGCGGTTCGGGAATCTCTCACAGGGTCAAGGGTTCGTGTTCGAAGCGCTGGCCAAGGGCGACGCGGAGCGCGCCCTCCGTTGGCTGATCGCAACGCCGCCAGAACACGATCGCGGAGGTGATTCGAAGCTGCGAGGTCTGCTCGAACGGAACTGGGGTGATTGGGAAGCCTGTCGCTCCATCGCGCGCGGACCGATGTACGACCGGATCTTCGGCGTGCTCCTCGAGCGACCCGGCGACTTCGTTGCCGCACTCGATGCGGTACCGACGCGACTCAAAGTGATCCACATGTTCGCGTTCCAGTCCTACCTCTGGAACGTGGCCGTGTCGCGCTGGGTGCGGCAGCACGATGGTGGGCGTGATCGGCTCGACGTTCCTTCGCTCTGCGGGCCTCTGACGTGCTGGAAGTATCCCAACGAGTCTCTCGCCGCTGCGCTTCGATCGCGCGAGTTCCCCCTCGTGGACCATGCCACGGTGTACGAGGATCAAGATTTCGGAGAGATCATGGCCGAGCTGCTCGCGCAGCGTGGGCTCCACCAGGATCAGCTTCGTGTCCGTGACGTTTCGGGCATGCGACTGCAGGAAGAACAGCGTTCGCTGGCGATTCGTCCACGGGACCTCGAGGTTCTGGGGCCGTGGCCCGACGACGAGAACGAAGGTCGACTCAAGGTCGAGTTGCGGTTCTCGTTGCCGCGGGGCAGTTACGCCACGCTCGTCGTCAAGCGTCTGTTCGCGGATCCTGCGCGACGCCGGCTCGACGGTGACAAGGGTCGCGAACGCGGGCAGGGATCCGAGGGACGGGGGCAGGCGCGCTTCGACGGTGGCCGGGGCCGCCGGTCCGACGAGCGCTCGTATTCGCGGTCTTCGAACGATGGCCGTTCGCGGCCGATGCGAAGCCGCGACGACGGCGGGCGCGGGCGCGATGACGATCGTGGCCGCCGGGACGTTCGTGAGCGCGGCGATCGTCCGAGACAGGACGCCCGCGGTCCGCGGCGCGACTATCGAGACGGTCCGGGGCGCCGGGAGCAAGGCGACCGCGGGGATCGTGGTGGGTCTCGCGACCGCGGGGAACGTGGCGGGTATCGCGACCGCGGCGGCTACGGAGACCGCGGCGGCTACGGAGACCGCGGCGGCTACCGAGACCGTGCGGAACGAGGTGGCGATCGCGGGCAGCGTCGGGACTACGGCGGTCAGCGTCCCGACTACGGCGGTCAGCGCGGTGGCTACGGCGAACGAAGCGAGCGCAGGGATTTCCGCGACCGCGGCGAACGTCGTGACTACCGCGACCGAGGGGACTCGCGTGACCAGCGCGGACGAGGCGAAGATCGGCCGTATCGAGATCGTGGCGAGCGGCGGGATGCGCGCGAGTCACGCGACCGCAACGACCGGCGTGGTTCTCGTGACCATCGCGAGGATCGTGGTTCGTCCGGTGGTGGCTGGCGCGATCGGCGCGACACGTGGCAAGGCCAGGATCGGCGCGACACTCGCCACCGTCGCGATGGGGGGGACTCACGGGATCGCGGCCATCAGGGCGCCGATCGAGGGCGTGGCGGACAGTTCTCCAGGGACCGCGCCGGGTCGGGAGATCGACGGAGGGATTGGAATGCCGATCGCAACCGTTCCTCCAATCGCGACGAGCGCCAGGACCAGCGCCCGCCCGAGCGGCGCGTCGATCGTGAAGAGACGCCTTCGCGTCCGGAACGGCCGGTTCGGCCCGCGGCTCCCAAGGCCAGTGAGTCGGGCGCGAGTTCGGCGCTTCCGTTGCGTCCTCGCCCGAGGCGCACCGTGATCCGGCGCCTGCAGGAACCAAAACCCGGAGTCGGGAAATCGCGTCCTTCGACCAGCGAAGAGCACGGCGAATGAGCATCGAGCGGGGCGTGCGTCGGGTGCGCTTCCACGGGGCCGGTCCGACTTCTTCGACGCGCAGAACGCGCACATTCGGTATCGTTCACGCGATATCGAGCGGCGTGTCCACTCACTGAGGAAATCATGCGTAGCCTGCGACTTCGAACTGCTGCCCTGTTGCTTCTCGCGTCGTGTGCGATGTCGAGCTGTGCGACCCAGCATCTTTTCCGGTGGGCGCGTGGTGAGCAGTCGCTCTATCACCAGCCTCTGGAAAAAGAGGCTTCGTTCGTGCGCCCGGCAGGCACCGTGCTCGTGCTCCCCGTAGCCGTCGCGTGGGACGTCGTGACGTTTCCGTTCCAATGGCTGTGGGACGTCTATCCCTACGGTGCCAAGCTCAGCCCCGACACGCTCGACGTCGAACCCGACAAGAACTGAGAGATCGCGCTGTGGCAACTCGGCTGCCGCGAAGCGAGACGCCTCATCCGCGCACACGTGATCTCGATCGCCTCGGCGCGGCCGGGCTCGTCGACTTGTTGCACGCGTGCGACCTCGAGGTCTTCGACGGGGTCTGCGTCCCGAACGTTCTCGATGCGCTTCGGGATTTCTCGGTCCTGTTGACGGAAGCCCATCGTGCAGGAATGCGCCGCGTGGTGCTCGCAGGCGCCGGTACCTCGGGGCGGCTCGCTCACTTGATCGCCGCGAGACACGCGGCGTCGTGCCAAGCATCCGGAGTCCAGCTCGTGCCTTGGATCGCCGGCGGCGCGCGTGCGCTGCTTCACGCGGTCGAAGGCGCCGAGGACGACGTGGTCGCCATTCGCCACGAACTCGCTCAGCACTTGGATGCTCAGACGATCTACGTCGGAATCTCGTGCGGCTTGTCGGCTCCGTGTGTCGCGGCGGGTGTCCTCGAAGCCCATGCGCGAGGAAGCACGACGGTCGTGTTCGGGACCAACGATCCCGCAACCGCGCGTAGGGCGCCATTGACGGGGCTCCCGGGCGGTTTTGCGCAAGCGCTCGAACTCGTCGACTGCGTGCTCGCACCCGACGTGGGATTCGAACCGTTGACGGGGTCGAGTCGGATGAAAGGAGGTACGGCCACATGGCTCTGCCTCGATGCCGTGCTGCATGCTTTCGCATGCGCATTGGCTCCGCTCGTGCAGGGCGACTGCACGCGGGAGGTGTTGCGTGATCGCATTGCTTCGCGAATCGAGCGATCGCGAAGCCTTGCAGAGGCGAGTTTCGCCGGTGAAGGGCGGACGAGACGAATCGTGGCGATCGAGGCCGCAGCGGCTTCGATCCGGGGTGGGGGCTGTCTGCGTGTCGTCGGCCGGGGCGAGCCCGGCTTGGCCGCCGTGTTGGACGCGAGTGAGTGCCAGCCGACGTTCGGAGTCGAGCCGGATCGAGTGCGCGCGTTCGCTGCTTCTCCGCCCCGCGAGCTCTACGACGAGGATGTCGGTCTCGATGCCGCTCGCGAAGAACTCGAGCGACTCGACGCGCGGGACTGTTTGATCGTCGTACGTGAGGACGGGTGGACGGAGGATGTTGCGACGGCGGCGCGCGTCGTGCAGATCGACTGCGAGGAGATGCTCGATGCCAAGTTGACGCTCAACGCGATCTCGACGAGTGCGTTCGTCCTCGCTGGCAAGGTCTTCGGCAACCGCATGATCGACGTCGCCTTGTCGAACGCGAAGCTCTTCGATCGTGCAGTTCGCATCGTCGCGGATGTCGCGCACGTGAGCGAGCCGGAGGCGAAGCGCAGCGTTGTCGCCGTGCTCCATTGTCAGGACGAGCCGAGTTCCGAGATACTCGAGCTTTCGGTCCACGAACACCTCGAACATGCACGGCTCGAGAACGTGTCGAGGAGCGGTGTCGTCCCACGCGCGGTGCTGCACGCGCGAGGTGTCCGTCTCGGTGCAGCCGAGGCGATCCTGTCGACGCACCCGGTCGTAAGGGACGCGATCGACGCTACGGCTCTTCGCGATCCCGAATCGCGGCGAACTCCTCCGGGTAGTCGAAGCTCTTGAAGCGCTCGACGTCGATGTCGACGGCGTCGAGCTGCACGGCATCGAACACGAGTGTTCGTGTGGTTTCGAGGAGCGCGCGAACACTGCGCTGCCCCTCGGATACGAGCTGGTTCGCGCGCAAAAGCGCTGCTCGGGACCACAACGCTGCCAGGACTTGCTCGTGTCCATCCACGTGTGCGATCACGGCGTGCGGTGCACGATCGAATCCGTCGCATGCGTCTGCGACGTCGTTCATCCATTGCACGATGTCCGCACCGATGAAGGGCATGTCCACGGCACAGGCAAACACGCGGCGTACTTGCTTTGGCAACGCCTCGGAGAGGTCCGCCATGGCGGCGAGCGGACCTGCCCCAGGATTCGTGTCGTGCACGATCGTGACCTCCGCCTGCGTGTCGAGCTGAGCACTGTGGATGTGGCCGCAGACGAATCGAGTGGCACCGGGTATCGCCAAGCGACGCAGCATTCTCGCGACCAAGGCTTCGCCGGCGAGCATGAGCGTGGCTTTGTCTTCGCCCATGCGAGTCGATCGCCCGCCTACGAGAATCGCGATCGCGAGGGAAGCATCGTTACGTCGAGCGTGCGATTCGGGCATGATCTCGAAGCATCATGATCGAACCCGTTCGCTTCGAACAACCCAGTCCGAACAAAGTGCGCATCACGTGGCGCGACAAGGTCAAGACGACGCACGCGGCGCGTGCGCTGCGCCTCGAATGCCCCTGCGCGAGCTGTGTCGACGAGTTGACCGGTCGCAAGATCCTCGACCCGGACAGCGTGCCTTCGGACGTCGGGATCGTCGATGCGGACATCGTCGGCCGCTATGCGTTTCGTTTCACGTTCTCGGACGGTCACGCGACCGGGCTCTACGCCTTCGACAGGCTGCGCGCTGCCGGGGATGTCGTCGATCCGGATGCCGAGTAGTCGGACATGACGCCTCGAGGGTGTGTCGATCCGAGTTCGCGCGGGTCGAGTGCGCGCGAATACCCCGGCAACGGCATGGTCCGATCGTCGTCGTGAGCGAGGCGGACGAAGTAGTCCCGCAGAGGTGCGAGGTCGGAATTCTTCAGGCACGATGCGAGAGCTCCCGCATGCGCTACACCCCGTGAATCGAAACCGACGGGCATGACCATTCCATCGAAGTCGCCGGGGCGCTCGCTCGTGCGAGCACGCCACTCGAGTTCTTTCCCGAGTTCGTTCGCTGCCGCCAGGTCACCGGTGATCGCGCGCAAGAACCGTGCGTTCGCGAGCGAGGGCAAGTGACCGGCGTCGAGGAGTCTTGCGTTGTCGAGCAAGGTGATCGCACGTGTGATCATCGTTTCGCCAACCCGTGACACGAGAGCGACCGCCAACGCGTTCCTCGTGCGCGCCGAGACCTCGAGGTCTGCACAACGGATGAGTGGGGTGAGGATCGTGTCGGCGTCCGCGCGCGCGACGAGCATCGATGTCGCACGACCGAGAACGCGCGTGATGTCGTCGACGCGCGGCCGTCTCGTGACGTCGAGAGTGCCGAGGATCTCGATGAGCGGTTCGAACTGTCGTGCGAGTCGGTGTTCTCGGACCCGGCGTCGACCTGCATCGGCGATGCGCCTCCGTTCGTCCTCGTGCGTGAGCAACCATTGGATCTTTCGCTCGAGGTCGTGCGGACCGTACAGAACGACTTCTTCGTCCTCGCGGAAGTAGCGCCGGATCTCGAGGTTCTCGCGCTCGCACAGCAGCAGTGCTCCACATGCGGTGGCTTCGAAACAGCGCAGGTTGACTTCGCCACGAATCGACCTGTTGAACGCGATACGGCTACGAGCGAGCAGCTCGCCGTACTCGCGTCCCTGCGGCGCAGACCCGATGTGCACTCGCCACGAGTCTTCGAGCGCGGCGATGCGTTCGAGATACGGCATGCGATCGCGTTGCACGATCGGGTCGAGGTTGCCGACGAAGGAGATGTCGATGTCCCTTTCGGGTTCACGGCCGTCGTCGCTCACGCGCGGTCGATGAACGTCGGGGCGATACGAATACTGACACCACGGCTCGACGCGGGCGAACGGCAAGCGTCCGAGCACCGGCAGCGCCGAGTGATCGCACAGGAGCAGGTCGAAGAACGGAGCCAGGTCACGGCAGAACGGCAGGGTCAGGTTGTAGTCGGACATCACGCCGACGACGGGAACCTCGCTGTCCTCGAGCCCGGTGGGAATCGGCTCTTGATCCGGCCACCACAGCATGACGATGTCGGGCCGTGGGCCGTCGACGAGTGAGAGCAACTCCTGGATGGATCGCCGACTCGCGTCGAACGAGATGTCGTACGGGATCGTCTGATCGCCGATGCGATGCCCCGGATCCGGCCCGAACGTCACGATCGACTCGAACGGAAACTCGCTACGCGGACCGTAGAGCTCGAGTGGATAGTTCGTCAGCAGATGCATGTTTCGAGATTCGCGAGTTCACTTCGCAGGCGTGTTCCAGGGTGACCGAGTCCGATCGCGCGCTCGTAGCAACGCGCTGCCTCGCTCGTGTCGCCTTCGACATGAGCGAGCCGACCCTCGAACCACGCGATCTCGGGCGTGTCGTGGCAGAGCGCACGTGCGCGTTCGAATGCGGATCGTGCTTCGCTGAGATCCGCAGTCTCGGCGAGGATCCGCGCGAGGCAAAGCCAGGCATCGGCACTGTTCGGAGTGAGTGTGCATGCCGCTCGTGCGAGCGACACGGCAGCGTGAGCTCCGCTCTGCTTTCGCGTGATCAGCGCCGAGTCGATCATGCGGTTGCACATCGCGCCTCGCTCGCTCGCGCTTCCCGCCACCGCGCAGTCCGTCGTGCTGCGTTCGGCAACGAGCTTCGAAAAGACCGACTCGATCGCATCGACGTGCTTCGAGAAGGTGTGATGGCTCGCGACTTCGAGGCCACGCTTCGCGAGCTGACTCCATAGCGAACGATCGACGGCGAGTTCGTTGATTGCCCGAGCCATCGCCCCTGCGTCGCCGACTGGCACGAACATGGCGTGATCCGCACGCAGGCGGTCGTCGTCGGTTCCATGAGTGTGGAAGCACTCGATGTCCGTCAGGATGCAGGGCACGCCCGATGCCATCGCTTCGACCGCGGGTAAGAAGAACCCTTCGGCTCCGCCATTACTCGTGCCCAAGAACACGTCGAGGGTTCGGTAGAGCGAAGCCATCCGCTCGAGGTCGACGGCCGTGTGTTCTTCGACGCGCAAGTCACCCCACGTTGCACGCTCTCGGTCCGTGATCGGCGTCGGGCTGACACGGACGACTTCGATGCCTCGTTCGCCGGACGCGATCCGGAGTGCCTCGATGCCGACCTTGATGTCCTTCCAGGGCACGTCGTAGGGACCGATCAACCCGACTCGGAGCGGGCCGTGCCCGCGTCCTCGCGGCGGAGTGCGATCGTCGCGCGTGGATGGACCGAAGAGATCGTCACGGATGCCATAGGGCACGACCGTCATCTCGCGATCTCCGAACAGGGATGCGACGCGACGGGCCAAGAAGTCCGAGATCACGATCTTGTGCGCCGGCAGACGGTAGATGCGCTCAATGGTCCACAAGTGGTCCTCGTGCTGCGGATCGTCCCCCTCGTAGCCCTGGCAAAAATGCACGGGGATGGCGTTCGGGACCCCGAGAGTGCTCGGGACGGTTCGGCACCAGGTGCCGACCAGGATTCCGCCGCTCCCGTCGATGGCGTCGATGGCGCCGAAGTCGTCCACGGTCGCGAAGGTGCATCTAGGCTCGTACCACGTCGGCGCGGGGGACCTGCAGAGCACCGTGACCTCGTGCCCGCGCGCATGGAGCGCGTCGGCCTGGCGGAGAACGACTTGCACGCCACCCCACGGGTGGACCGCGTCGTCTACGAGATAGACGATCTTCATGAGGCTGGGGGAACGTCGGAACTTCTGAGACGGGCCGCTGGCATGGTCCTGATACGTTTTCGGCAGGGGCGAGCCGACGCCCCAAGGCGAACCGGGCGTTTCGACGCGCGCTCTTGCCTGTGGCCACTCGATTCGCCAGAACTACGGTTTCGCTCGCACGAACCGGACCTCACTTGAAACCGCTGATTCGCCGGCTTCCCGGCTTCCTCGTCAAGTTCTTCGCCCGCCCGTACGTCGCTGGTGACTCCCTCGAGAGCGGCCTCGACGTCGCGGCCGATCTGTTGCGGCAGCGAGGAGTGCACACGACGCTCGACCTGCTGTACGAAGGAGTCGACGACGACGAGGCGCTTCGCGAAGTCCGTGACGTCTATCGGGAGATGATCCGCGAGGTCGCAACGCGGTTCGAGGGAGCGGGGCGCCCGACCGTGTCGCTCAAGCCTTCGTCGTACACGAAGCGTCCACTCGATCGTTTTCCCGGCGAGCCAGAAGGCAGCTTCGAGGCGATCCGCGAGTTCGCCCAACTCGCGCGCGAACGCGATGTCGATCTGACGATCGACATGGAGGATCGCCACTGGACCACGTGGACCCTCGATGCCGCGCGCCGCTTGCGCGACGAAGGTCACGACCACGTCGGGGTCGTGCTCCAGACGCGTCTCGAGCGCACGGCTGCGGATATCGACGCGCTGCCCGAAGGCATGCGCGTTCGTCTCGTCATCGGGATCTACAACGAACCGCAGGACGTCGCGACGACCGACAAGTCGGTCATGAAGGAGCGCATGCTCGAGTACGCAGCCAAGCTGCTCGAACGTGGCCACTACGTCGAATTCGCGACGCACGACATGCGCATCATTCGTCGCTTCCTCGAAGACGTCGTGCCCGCGACCAAGGTGGAAGCGGGGACCTACGAAGTGCAGATGCTCTATGGCGTGCCCATGCAGGCCTTTCAGAACGAGCTGACGAGCGGCGCGATCGGGCACCACGGGCCCGTGCGCGTGCGTTTGTACGTCCCCTTCGCGACTTCGTGGGAGTACGCGATCGCCTACTGCCGTCGCCGCCTCCTCGAGAACCCTTCGATGGCAACGGCGGTCGCGCGGAACGTCGGCCGCGTCCTCACCGGTCGTCGTTGATGGCGGTTCGACGCCACGCCGGGCCGTAGATCGCCGGCTGGCCTCATGGTGATCGAGCAGGCATCGAACGAGCCGTCCGGCGTGAACCCTGCCAGACTCGACGAGGAAAGCCTTTCCGCTGGGAGAGGCCGTCGGTATCATGCCTCGCCCCATGGATCCACTTGCGACAATCGCTGAGCGCCTCGAGGCCTGGAAGGACGTCACGCGGGACAAGATCAACCGCCGGGACTCCTTCATGGTTCGTGGTCAGGTCTTCGCCTTCCTCGGGCGCAAGGGCATCGTGGTCAAGCTGGCGCCTCCTCAGGTTTCGGAGGCGCTCAAGATCAAGGATGCCAAGCGCGTGAAGACCGGCGACGAGTCGGATGCACGCGAGTTCGTGCAGATCCCGGTCCTCACACCGCGCGAGGTCGAGCGCGCGATGCTGTGGCTGCGACGCGCGTGCCGCCTCGGCCGCTCCGCAGCCGGCCCCGTCTGATTCGCGAGAGGCTTCTCTGCCGTCGCAGACCGCCCGAGCCGCTATGGCAGGGCCGGATCCCGCGGACTGGCGTTCAGCGAGAGCCGATCGTCGGCCGATCCTGAGGGGATGGAACTCCGGCCCGACCAGGACCGCTGCCGCTACTTCGAAGGGCTCTTCTCGCCCTACATCGCCGGCGGCTTGGACGAGGTGGAGCGACATGCACTCGCTGAGCACCTGCACGCGTGCGAGGTGTGTTCGCAGCAGTTCGGCATCAGCTGGCGTCGTGCGACGGCGTCGATCGCCAAGGAGCGTCCGCAGCCAACGCGGACCCGCTCCCGTTCGCGAGCAGGCCTCTGGCTCCTCGTCGTGTCGACACTGGTCGGAGTCACCGTGCTCGGAGCCATGGGGCTCCTCGATGCGGCCGAAGGAAAGCGCTTCGATCCGCTCGGTCGCGGTCAGCAACGCGCGATGGACGAAGAGCTCGGTCGCATGCTGCACGTCCAAACCGCGCTCCTCGAGGCCGTCGTCGAACCGCTCCGCGGCGCGCGTCAGACGGTTTCGCATGCAGCGCGTGGCGCTGCGCAGGACTTCGTCGAGCGCGTCGAGGCGATCCGGAACGAGTCCAAGCCGGTCCTCGAGGTTCTCGCGAAGCTCGATGCCGAGTTCCACCCGCTTCTGCGTGTCACCGACCCTGCGCCGGGTGGGCGCTCGTGGAACCGCATGGAATGGTTGGAGGCGGTCGGACGAGAAGGCATGTCGCCCGTCATCCTCGTCGAGGTCGTTGCCGCGTACCGGGATGTGATCTTCGCCCGGATCACGTGGGGAAAGCGCCCGGCGTTCGCGTGGCTCCTGCCGATCGAAGACGCCGGCGCTGCGGGTCCCGTGCAGCGATTCGTGCTCGCGTTCCTGCTCTTCGCCGAGCCCTGAGTCGACGGCGTGCGCCCGCTGGGCCTGCGAATCATCAGCGTTGCGCACGCGTGGCGTGCCCGACCTTTTCAACGCGCTGTTAGACTCGGCGCGTGCCCGAGCTTCCCGACCTGACTGTCTACATCGAAGCCATGCGAGAGAGGATTCTCGGCGCGATCCTCACGCAGGTGCGGATGCACAGTCTCTTCGTGCTGCGTTCGGTCGAACCGCGCATCGAAGAGCTCGAGGGCCGCTCTGTCGTCGGCATCGAACGGATCGGCAAGCGTCTCGTCATCGAGTTCGACGACGAGTACTTCGTCGTGATCCACTTGATGGTCGCGGGTCGCTTGCATTGGCGCGAGCCGGACAAGGCGAAGCCGCATCGGCATCGGCTTGCGAACTTCGTGTTTTCCTCTGCCGAGTCGAGAACGCTCGGTGTCTTGTGCCTCGATGAGGCCGGGAAGAAAAAGCGCGCGTCGATCCACGTCGTGGCTGGCCGCGCCGATCTCGCCCAACACGGCCGCGACGGCATCGAGGTCCTCGCGTGTGACATCGATGATTTCGTGACACGCATGCAGCGCGACGTCCACACACTCAAGCGGGCTCTGACCGACCCTTCGATCCTCTCCGGCATCGGCAATGCATATTCGGACGAGATCCTGTGGGAAGCGCGGTTGTCACCATTTCGTCGCACGGACAAGCTCGACGCTGCCGAGTGGCAACGACTGTTCGACGCCTGCAGAGAAGTGCTCACGACGTGGAGCGCGCGACTCGTCGCCGAATGTGGAGGTGCGTGGCCCAAGAAAGTGACCGCGTTCCGTCCCGAGATGGCCGTTCACGGCAAGCATCGAGAACCGTGCCCACGCTGCGGTGACGAAGTTCAGCGCATCGTCCATGCCGACAACGAGGCGAACTACTGCGCACGGTGTCAGACCGGCGGGAAGCTGCTCGCAGATCGCGCGCTGAGTCAGTTGCTGAGAGGTGACTGGCCGCGCAGCCTCGACGAACTCGATGCCATGCGCGAGCGGCATCGCGGTCTCACCGATTCCTGACGCCGTCCCGATCGAGACTCACTGGGGATCGAGGGTGAGCACGAGGAGTGCGGTCCCGAAGATCGGACCGTATCGCGAATCGAGGTGGCCGTCGTCAGCGATGCTCTCCGACAGGTGTTTCCTGACCAGGTCGAGCACGCGTTCTTTCGATGATCTCGATGCGTTGTGCAACGCCGCGCAGTGAGCGCGAAGTTCGAAGAGATGAAAGCCTCGCAAGTAGCCACCGATGTTCGACATGCGGAGGGATGAGAGCTTTTCACGCAGGCGCCCTCGTTCGAGCCACTCGAGTCCTTGCACGCATTCGCGTGATGTTCCTTGTCCGATTGCCGTCAGAGCTTCGCAGGCGAGCGCCGTCGCGCCGTGACCGGGTGACGGGAAGTCGTGCCCGTGGAACTCCCCCGATGGAAGTGCGCGTGCCCGGATCTCTTCGCCCCAGGTTGCCATTCTGGTTTCATCGACGGGTGCTCCCGCTCGCTTTGCGGTTGCGAGCGCGACGAGCGCGAGTGCGCGCAAGCAGGTCTCACGACATTCGAAGTCCGTGCTGCCCAAGCACTCCTCTGCCAAAACTCGAGCGCGGTTCCGCAGTGCTTCGCGATCAGGTTCGTCTTGCTCATCAATGGACACTGTCGCGATCTTCGACAGTGCAACTGCGACACATGCTTTCGAATACGGCAGGAGTGTCGTTTCCGTCGATTCTGCCGCGAGTTCGCGAGCGGCGGCCAACACGCTTGCACGAGCCTTCGGTTCTCGTGCGAGCGCGAGCGCAGCGAGGGCCCGGATCCCCGCCCGGTACGGTGTCGGAGCTTCCTCCGCGATCCACTTCGTCTCGGCATATCGCTGTATCAACCACGACCTCGCGGCTCGCACGATGCGATCTGGATCCGAGATCCGATCCACAGGCTTGTCGCAAGGCGTGAGCGCCGAGCAGACGATGAGGAGGAACACGTGCATTCCCGTGCTGGCGTTCGATTGGGTCCACCTCATGTGCGAATCTTGCCGCGAGAGGCGTTCTCGCTGTTCGGGAAAAACCGCTTGTTAGAATCTCTTTCGATGACGTGCGCCCGCCGGACAACCATCGTTTTCATGTCCCTTGCAATCGCGTTGCAGGTCGCGGCGCAGGAGGCTGCCACTCGAGACGCTGCTCGAGCTGACGACACTGCACAAGAGGTGGCTGCCGAACCGCGAGTCACATTGGTTCGCGTGGTCGATCAGAGTGGCGAGCGTGTCGACGGTGCTCGTGTCTACTCGCAAGCGTACGATCGATTCCGACAACCCTCGGCAAACGCGGCGAGCGTGGTCCTCTGCAACGATCGCGGTCATGCTCGCCTTCGCGCCACGGGTCCCGTAGTGACGTGGATCTGGGCCGTCGTCGATCGCGACGGAAAACGCTGGGCATCGACGGCGAAGTGTCTGAGCGACATCGGCCGTCCCCAGACTCTCGTCGTGCGTCCCTACGAAGTCGCGAAAGTCCGGATCATGAACGCGAAGGCATGGCTCGACGTGCTCCCCGAGAACACGAGTCTGCGCTGTGCATTCGTGAGCAACGACGAGCCCCACGTGCGATTCGACGTTCCGATCCCTCAGGTGCGTGAGGCATCTGTTCCCGATCGTAGCGAAGCGACACCGGACACCGGATGCGTGCTCGAGCTACCGCCATTGCCGCACGGCAACTACAACCCCGCGCTCGTCGACGATCGAGGGGTGCTCGATGCTCGCTACTACAGCCCGGCGTTCCAGGAAGGGAACCCGAGTGTCGAGGAGCTCTACGAACGCGACGTACCGCTCAAACGCGTCTTTTTCGGTGATCCCGTCGAGGTTCGCCTTCGTGCGCGCCCACGCGGAGCCGGTCCCGAAGCTTGGGTCGTGCCGACGCGCGTTCTCGTGCGTGCGAATTACTCGGGCTTTCACCATCTGCGTGCATGGGAAACCGATGATGCGGGCTCGACGCGTATCTTCTTGCCGCGGCACACGCGAGGGCTCGGTTGGCAGGGCATGGAACTCCATGTGCTCGCTGCCGGCTACCGACCTTTCCGTTTGCCACTCACGGTGTTTCCGGAGCAGTCGGATATTGCTGTCGAACTCGACCGTGGAGTCGAGACGAAGTGGACGTTCCGCAACGCGCGCCCGACCGACCGCATCTTCGTGCGGACGACACCGACTCCGATCGGTGCGTTCGAACAGGTCGTCTACGACTTTGGCGTCGATGCGCGGTTCCCCGCATTCGACAACGGAATCGCCGAGAAGACCAGCTTGTTCGTCGAGCGCGATGGCGTGCTGTGGCCCGTTGCGATCGGCAGCCCGGCGGACACGCTCGACGTGGATCTCGACACACACTTCGTAGAGACGATCATCGAGGTTCGTTACCGAAAGCGAGCTGCGCCGCACGCCCGTGTCGAGGTCGTCCTCGGAAATCGCGGTATGCACGAACAGTCACTCAGCTACGTCGCCGATGCTGATGGTCGATGCCGCGTGCGGCTACCGCGTGGGGATGTCTTGCTGTTCGCTGCGGATCCGTTGCATGGCGCGCTTCTGCGCAACGCACGAATCGCCGAACCGGGTGTGCTTCCGCTCGAACTCGAGCCTTACGCGACCTTCCGAGGCGTCGTTCGACTCCATGACGCCGGTGTCCGTGCCACTCTGCAAATCCAGTCCGACTTCCGCAGTATCGATCCGAGCGTGCTCGATCGCTGGGTGCGGGTCGTGCCTCAACGATGGCGCGCCGAGGACAATGGTAGCTTCCGCATCATGCTGCCCGCATTCGTCCCTCGGTGGTCGCTGAGTGCGACATTCGAGTCACAGAACTCGTATCACCATGCGGCCAGCATGCTCGAGACGCGCGACGCAGCCTCGAAGATCGAACTCGTGCTCAACTCCTGATCGAAGATCAGCGTCGGCCGCGGAGCCGGTCGAGGAGGTCGCTCTTTCCAAATCCCGACTTGCGCTTGAGTCGCAGGTCCAGGGCGGCATCTTCCTGTTTCTCGATCGATGCGCGTTCGCGTTCGATCTTGTCGAGCTGGCGACGAAGGGATTTCACCTGCGAGGACTTCTCCCCTCGCTCGATGATCAGGGATTCGAGGCGCTCTCGCATATCGCCTTGTTTCGCATCGAGAGTGTCGAGCTTGTCGAGGACACGCTTCCACTCCGTGAGTGCCTTGCTCGCGTCCTTCTCGTATTCATGACCGAGAATGGCTCGCATCGACTTCTGCAGACGACCGAGCGAGAAGATCCCGCTCAAGACCTCGTTGTGGTGTCCGTCCCAGGTCACGACGAAACAGTGTGGCGGGTATTCGCCACCGAAGAGCGCGTGCCACGGATGCGCATCCTCCATGATGGCTTCGGAGAAGCGCACACAGTGGAACCATCGCGTGAGGAGAGCGATGTTCTCGTTCTCGAGCTTCTTGTGGAGGAGCTTGTCGTAGCCGGGTCCGTACTGGGACCCTTCGCGCAGAACGAAGAGAGGACGTGGATCGTCACCGCGGATCGTCGCGAGAACCGATTCGTAGTCGAGGCGTTCCTCGGACGAGAGGTCGACGGGCTTGGGCCACGACCATTCGATGACGTGCCGCTTCTTGGCGCTCTTGCCGCGCGTCAGTGGCAACGGGATGCCGCCGCGCGGCGTTGTCGGCCCACGCTGAGGATCCGTCGTCGGTGTCGAAACCGGATCTTGGGGCCCCGTGGGTCGTCCGGTGTCGCCCGTCGGAACCGGCGCGTCATTGCCTCCTCCGGGTGCCGGCGGCGCGGATGGGCGAGGCCCGTCCGGTCCGCGGAAGCTGGGTGGTGCGCACGAGTTGCCTTGTGCGACGAGACTCGTCAGTGACGTATTCGTCAGGGCGGCGAGCGTGAGAGTTGCGAGAAGGAGTCGTCCGGTGCGCATCGGGATACCCAGGGGGTTCGACCAGGTGTGCCAACTCGCCACAGCATCGCATTCTCGCCGCGCCGTGGCCAGTCCCCCTCGAGCTGCACGTAGATTCGGCGAGGCTTTCGGCGG
>JAGQQW010000609.1 GCA_020426005.1 Planctomycetota bacterium
TTGGCGCAGCGCCTCACCGTAGCGCTGCCGCTGGGCGGTATAGAACGTCGCGATCGCCTTGCGTGCCTGCGCGACGCGGTCGCGTTGCAGCAGCTGGGTGACGTAGAGCTGGGACGCGCGTGACACGCCGCCCATGCCGAACGAGCTGTAGTTGCGGAAGACCTCGATGTGGCGCTTGCTGGCCACGACCCAACCCACGCGCATGCCGGGGACCTGCAGGCCCTTGGTCGCCGCGCCGACGACGAACAGGTTGGTCGCGTCGATGTCGTCGACGTAGCGCAGGGCGCTCTCGGGTTCGGGATCGCCGAAGAACTCGTAGGCCTCGTCGATCAGCGCGCCCCGATCGGGCGTCGAGTAGGCGGCGACGAGCGCGCGCAGATCCTCCCCGGTCGTCGCGACGCCGGTGGGGTTGCACGGGTTGCTCTTCACCAGCAGCATTCGGTCGCGCCGCGGATGATCCGCCAGCGACGGGCGGAAGCGGTTGTCGACGTTGCTCGGGATCAGCGCGTGCGGGCGCCGCAGCACCTGCAGCACGTCGTAGT
>JAGQQW010000610.1 GCA_020426005.1 Planctomycetota bacterium
TAGAGCGCCATCGCGATGAAGAACACCTGGCGTCCGGCCTGGCCCCAGAGCGGCTCGGTCGTGACACCGCTGAGCTGGCCGGAGACGAACACGGTGAACAGGAGCACGTTGCCGACGAGTCCCACGGGCCACGCCCAGACCAGCCGACGCATGCCGAGCAGGGCGCTCGCCAGGCCGAACAGGTTGCCGACGACCTCGCGCACCGACAGGGTGCCGCCGCCGACGTGGAACTGGCCGTTGAGCAGCCAGTCGAGCAGGTTCATGCCGTCTCCTCGGGGGATGTGGATGTGGTGGCGGTGCCGGCACGGCCGGCGAGCAGGCGCTCGACATATTTGGCGAGCACGTCGACCTCGAGGTTGACCTGCTCGCCGGGGGTCCGGGTGCCGAGCGTGGTGCGGGTCAGGGTCTCGGGGATCAGCGAGACGGTGAAGGACGTGTCGGTCACGTCGACGACGGTGAGCGACACCCCATCGACGGCGATCGAACCCTTGGCGACGAGGTAGCGCGCCATCCCGGGCGGCAGACCGATCTCGACGACC
>JAGQQW010000611.1 GCA_020426005.1 Planctomycetota bacterium
TCGACACGGCCGCGCGGCGCGCAATCCGGCGACAGACCGAGATCGAGCTGACCGAGAAGGAATACCGCATCCTCGAGCTGCTGATGCGACAGGTCGGCACCGTGATCCGTCGCGACCGGCTCACGGCGGCGCTCTGGGACGACGAGGTCGGGCCCGAGTCCAACGCGCTCGAGGTCCACATCGCGAACCTGCGCCGCAAGATCGACGCACCGTTCGGCAGCGGCATGCTGCAGACGCGCCGCGGCGTCGGCTACGTGCTCGTGGCGGAGGCCGGATGAAGACGCTGTCGCTGCGCGCGAGCCTGATGGCCTGGTTCATCGCCCTCGCGAGCCTGATCGTGGGGCTTGCCTCGGTCGCGCTCTACGCCGGCGTGCGCAGCTCCCTGTTGGCGGGAGTCGACGGCGAGCTGCTGGCGCAGGCCCAGGGCATCGCCGCGCTGTGCGAATGGGAAGACGGCGGCGTGCACCTCGAAGGGGCCTTCGAGACGGCGCCGCAGCTGCGGCTGTTCGGTGACGCGACCTCCGCCGAGGTCTGCGT
>JAGQQW010000612.1 GCA_020426005.1 Planctomycetota bacterium
TGCTGTGGCGAACCTGCGTCGAATCGGCGGGCGACCGGGCCCCCGTGGTCGCGGCAATCGCCGCCGCGAGCACGAGCGAAGCGGTGCGCCTGGCCCGCGCGGCGGAACGCGCCGGGTGTCGCGGGCTGATGGTCCTTCCGCCGTACGTCTACCGAGGCAGTTGGCGCGAGACGCATGCCCATTTCGCGGCGATCTTCGAATCGACGCCGCTCTCCTGCATGCTCTACAACAACCCGATCGCCTACGGCACGGATGTGTTGCCGGAAGCGATCGCGGATCTGGCCGCGAGCCACGGCAACCTTCACGCGGTCAAGGAGAGCAGCGGCGACGTTCGTCGCATCACGGCCATTCGGTCGCTGGCGGGTGATCGGCTCTCGGTCCTGGTCGGGCTGGACGACCTGCTGGCGGAGGGCGTGGCCGCCGGAGCGTCGGGATGGGTGGCGGGGCTGGTGAACGCTCTTCCCGAGGAGAGCGTGCGGCTCTTCGAGTTGGCCCGCGGCGGGGACGACCGGCGCGCCGCCGAACTCTACCGCT
>JAGQQW010000613.1 GCA_020426005.1 Planctomycetota bacterium
CATTACGCGCAATACCAAACTCTTGCAAATCTTTCGCTATGTAGAATCTATCGCGACGACCGCTGAACCCGTCCTGATTACTGGCGAGACCGGCGTCGGCAAGGATCTGCTGGCCCAGGCGATTCACGTCTTGAGTAACCGTCAGGGTTCTTTGGTAGCGGTTAATGTTGCGGGACTGGACGACGCCATTTTCTCGGATACCTTGTTTGGACATTCGAAAGGCGCTTTCACCGGCGCTGAACGGGTACGCAAAGGTCTGATCGAACAAGCAAGTGGCGGCACCTTGTTCCTGGACGAAATCGGCGATCTGACGGCGGCGTCACAATCCAAGCTTTTGCGCCTCTTGCAAAGCAACGACTATTTCCCATTGGGTAGCGACATGCCCAAGCACAGTCATGCCCGAGTGGTGTCGGCCACGAATCGAAACTTGTGGCAATTGGCCAAGGAAGAAAAATTTCGTAAGGATTTGAATTATCGTTTACGTACTCACCATCTGCACATCCCGCCATTACGCGAACGCCTGGATGATTT
>JAGQQW010000614.1 GCA_020426005.1 Planctomycetota bacterium
GCCCTCGCCAACCCGACGCGGCGGGCGGTGGTCGCGCGGCTCTGCAGCGGACCGGCGTCGGTCGGCGAGCTCGCCGCGCCGTTCGAGATGGCCATGCCGTCCTTCCTCCAGCACATTCGCGTGCTCGAGCAGGACGGCTTGGTGGTGACCGAGAAGCAGGGGCGCATCCGGACGGTCCGGATCGTCCCCGCACGACTCCGGCAGGCGCGCGATTGGCTCGACGAGCAGCGCGACCTCTGGGAGCGACGCCTGGATCAGCTGGACGACTACGTCCGGACCTTGAAGAAGAACGAGCGATGAACCGACCCGTGATCGATCCCGACCTCGACCTCGTCCTCGAGCGCACCGTCGACGTGACGCCGGAGCTCCTGTGGCGCGCGTGGACCGAGCCCGTGCATCTCATGCAATGGTTCTGTCCGCGCCCGTGGAAGACCGTCGAGTGCGAGATCGACCTCCGCCCCGGCGGACTGTTCCGAACGGTGATGCAATCGCCGGAGGGCGAGACCATGCCCGCGAGCGACGGCTGCTGG
>JAGQQW010000615.1 GCA_020426005.1 Planctomycetota bacterium
CGAGCCTTGCTTGGCGCACTCGTCCATCAGCAGTTGCAGGAAACCCGCGCGGGCATCGTGATCGAGCGCCGAGGTGGGTTCGTCGGCGACGATGAGCTCGGGCCGGCCCAGCAGGGCGCGCGCCGCCGCGACGCGTTGTTGCTGGCCGATCGACAGCTGCGTGACCTCGCGCTCCAGCATGGCCGGATCCGCCAGGCCCAGCGCCGCCAGCAGGCGCGCCGCTTCGCGGCGCAATGCGGCCCGATCGCCGATGCGGCCGGCGCGTCGCGCCGAGAACTGCGCCGGCAGCATGACGTTCTGCAGCACGCTGAGATAGGGGATCAGGTTGAACATCTGGAACACGAAGCCGATGTGCTCGCCGCGGGCGATGCGATAGCGGTCGATCTGCAGCAGCGGCGGCTTGCCCGGCCAGGCGAACAGCAGGTCGTGGATCTCGATCGCGGCGTGGCTCGTTGCCGCGGCCCCGGGTGCGGCAGCCACCGCCTCGCCGCCTGTCATCCGTTCACCTCAGCTCGACCCGCAGGCTAT
>JAGQQW010000616.1 GCA_020426005.1 Planctomycetota bacterium
CGCTGCCCGAGGCCCAGCTCGACCGCTTCATGTTCAACATCCAGATCGGATATCCGACCGAAGAGGAAGAGGTCGAGATCATCCGGCGGACCACCTCGACGACGGAGAGCGAGGCGTCGCCCTGCCTGACGCGCGAGGATGTGCTGCGGGTCCAGGACCTCGTGCGCCAGGTGCCCATCGCCGATCATGTCATCCGGTACGCGCTGCGCCTCGTGCGCGCCACGCGCGTCAAGGACGACTCGCCCAAGCCGCAGATGGTGACGGACTACCTCGGCTGGGGCGCCGGGCCTCGCGCCGGCCAGTATCTCACGCTCGCGGCCAAGGCCAAGGCCGTCCTCGGGGGCTCGCTCCATGTGACGCCCGAACATATCAGAGCGGTCGCCAAGCCCGCGCTGCGCCACCGCATCATCACGAACTTCAACGCCGAGGCCGACGGCGTGACAACGGACGACATCATCGATGCGCTGCTCAAGGAGACGCCCGTCGAAGCGTCCGATGCCGGCACGCGCAGGCAGATGGACGCGGTG
>JAGQQW010000617.1 GCA_020426005.1 Planctomycetota bacterium
TGCACCCCAGAACTTCAATCGCATCTCCGGTCCGGACTCCGGGTCGTGCGTCGCGTGTCACAACAAGCCCTTCGCAGGCGGCAGCGGCGACAACGTCGCCAACGTCTTCGTGCTCGCGCAAGACTTCCCGCACCTCAATTTCGACGGCGGTGAAGGGGACCGCTTCGAAGACCATTCGCTGCGAGACGTGGGCAACGAACGCAACACCGTCGGCATGTTCGGTTCGGGCTGGGTCGAACTCGTCGCGCGCGAGATGTCGACCGAGTTGCGCGCGATTCGACAGGCAGCCAGCGACGAAGCCATCGCTGGACGAAAATCCGTCACGAAACCCCTCGTCACGAAGGGAGTCGATTTCGGAACCATCACCGCTCGCCCGGACGGGTCGTTCTACAACGCGGGCATTCGCGGGGTCGACAGCGACCTCGTCGTCAAGCCGTTCCACCAGAAGGGTGTCGTCGCCTCCCTGCGTGAGTTCACGAACAACGCACTCAACCATCACCACGGAATGCAGACGACCGAGCGCT
>JAGQQW010000618.1 GCA_020426005.1 Planctomycetota bacterium
TCGAGGGGCTCGGCCGGCGGCTCGACCCCGCGTTCAGCCTCGACGCGCACATCGAGCCCATGGCGCGGCGCATGATGCGCCGGCTGAGCTCGCCGCGCCGCGTGATCGCCTCGGGCTGGAAGGACGTGCGGCGCCTCGTCATCGGCCTCCCGCGCGACCTGCGCCGCATCGTCATGCGCGCGCGCCGCGGCGGCTTCAAGATCGAGCTCGACCTGCGCCGCCTCGAGGACTTCGGCCACCAGCTCGACCGCAGCGCCAACCGCGTCACGGTGGGCCTGATCACCTCGGCGCTGATCGTCGGCACCTCGATCGCGATGACGATCGACACGGGCCCGACGCTGCTCGGCCTGCCGGTGCTGGGCCTGTTCGGCTTCGGCACCAGCTTCACGATCGGCGTGATGCTGCTGTGGTCGATCCTGCGCAGCGGGCGGCGCTGAGGCGCGGGTCGATCAGTCGCGCAGCTTGGCGGCGAGCTTCGCGGCGCGGCGGAGGACGAGCTCGTCGCGCGACTCGGGGATCAGCGT
>JAGQQW010000061.1 GCA_020426005.1 Planctomycetota bacterium
GGCAGGTGTGCCGCTCCTCGGAACACCACTCGCGAGCATCGACACGTGCGAAGATCGAGAGTTGTTCCAGCAGTTGCTCCGCCGGCTCGACATACGGCAGCCCGACAACGGGATCGCGACCGATGTCGAGAGCGCCTTCCGAGTCGCTCGCGAAGTTGGATACCCGGTCGTCGTCCGCCCGAGCTACGTGCTCGGTGGCCGCGCGATGCAGATCGTCTACGACGATGCTTCGCTCGAGCACTACATGAACGCCGCGGTTCGCGTCGGCGAGGACAAGCCGATCTTGATCGACAAGTTCCTCGAGGACGCGATCGAGGTCGACGTCGATCTCATCGGCGACGGCGAGACCTACGTGATCGGCGGCATCATGGAGCACATCGAAGAAGCCGGCGTCCACTCGGGCGACTCGTGCTGCTCGCTCCCACCGTATTCACTCGCCGACGATGTCCTCGACGAAGTGCGTCGCCAGACGCTCGCGATGGCGAAAGCGCTCGAGATCTGCGGACTCATGAACGTCCAGTTCGCGATCAAGGGAGACCGGGTCTACGTCCTCGAGGTCAATCCACGCGCATCGCGAACGGTACCGTTCGTGGCGAAGGCGATCGGCGTGCCGCTCGCGAAACTCGCCGCCCGCGTGCAGGGCGGCATGAAACTCCAAGAGCTCGGGTTCACCGAAGAGGTCGTGCCGGAGCACTTCTCGGTCAAGGCGCCCGTGTTCCCGTTCAACAAGTTCCCCGGAGTCGACACGATCCTCGGCCCCGAGATGCGATCGACCGGCGAGGTCATGGGGATCGACGAGAACTTCGGCGCGGCGTTCGCGAAGGCCATGGAAGCTGCCGATGTCGGGCTCCCCAAGGACGGCAAGGTCTTCTTGTCCGTGAAGGATTCGGACAAGCGCGAGATCTGTGCTCTCGCCGCGCGGCTGAGTTCGATGGGATTCGGACTCGTCGCGACTGCCGGTACCTACAAAGCACTTCGCAACCAAGGGCTGCCCGTCGAACTCGTCAACAAGATCCATGAAGGCCGACCGCACGTGATCGACCTGATCAAGAACCGGCAAGTCGGCCTGATCATCAACACACCGTCAGGCAACGTCGAACGCAGCGACGACCGATTGATTCGATCGACGGCGGTCAGCTACAAGGTCCCGTGCCTCACGAACCTCGCCGCCGCGGCATCCGCGATCCTCGCGATGCAGATCTCGCGCGAGGACTCGCTCGACGCGATTCGCGTGCAGGATCTGAGCGCCAGCGTGCGCTGACGCGTGCGAACGGCCGCCCCGTGCGGTGCTCGGCTTCTCGGAGCTCGAGCAGAGGGAAGGGCCTGCACAGACGGCCGTGCTCTTAGCGCCAATCCTCGTCGTAGAAGCCCGCGAGCACGATCCCGTCGCGCGCGACTTTCGGGTCCGGGTCGAGCATCGTGGGCCTCGCGACGAAGACATCCGGGTAGTGCACGCCGCTGACGAAGTACGGGAAGACTTCGGTCAGACGCATGCCTTGCATCCCCGTGCCACCGATGCCCGCGACGAGGTTGCCGGACGTCCCTGCGCGCGGACGGACGACGAGGATCGCCAGATCGTCGCCGTCGAGGACCTGTCCGCTGCCCGGCGACGACCGGAGCTCGAGTCGCGTGTCCGAGACCGAGGCGGCCTCACCGAGCAATCGAGCCCAGGCGGCGTTCGACCGCGAGTTGCCGTAGACGACGACGTTTCGATCGCGGAAGCGCTGTTCGTTGGCTGGATCGAGGAAGACCGTATCCGACACGACATCGACGCTCCCGTTCCCGCGATACCAGAGCGATTCGGCATCGAAGCGCGCCTTGGCACGTGCCCACGAGTTCTGCGCTTCGTCACCCTTCGTGCCGTAGACGAAGCACACGCGATCGCGGAAGACGTGCTGGAAAGGGCCCGCACGTCGCGGATTCTTGCGACGAGGGTCGAGGCTCCCGGCCTTCCACGTTCCACCGTCGTATCGCAGGATCACGCGTCCGCTCGCCGGCGCATCGACGACGACCTCGGACGTAGCCCCGGATCCGCCATCGAGGCGCACCATCACCGAACCTGCCTTCGAAGTCAGCGGGACATCGAGCGCGAGTAGAGCGACATTTTCTGTCGAACCCACGAAGCGACGCTTGTGAGGGTCGAACCGAATCCGGACGCGGCTCGGAGCGAGCGAGACCTGCTGTGCGAGCACTTCTGCCCAATGGTGACGCGAAGCGTCCGCTGGGTTGACGGTCGTGAAGTCGATCTCGCGCACTTCGGTCGCACGCGGCCTTCGATGCCGAGCGAAGAAGTCGAACATCGGGGCGAAGTCCACGCATCCCGCGCCGGGCTCATCCGTGTCGTCCCACCAGTGATCGGCGCCTTTTTGCTCGTGCCACTCCAGATCACGATGCATGTCGGCGAGCGCGAGACGCATCTCGCGGGCCTCGCGTACCGGCACCGTCTTGTCCGCATCGCCGTGCAACACGTAGACACCGAGGCCCGCGTAGTTGTTCTTGCGCAGGAGCGTGTCACTCGGATTGGCTGCACGGAGCAGGAGCCGATCGAGCTCGGAGAGATCCGCAGGATCCGCATCCGTTCGTGGCGAGCGCCTCCCGTAGGTCGCGAAGCTACACCATCCGGCACTCGGACCGATCGCGGCGAAGCGATCCGGCATCGTCACACCGACGTGCCAAGCACCATGTCCCCCCATCGAATGACCCGTCAAGTAGACGGCAGTCTCGTCGATCTCGTATCGCGCCATGGCATCCCCGAGCACCTCGAGTGCATCGAGCCGCCCGAGGAACTGCCAATCGAAACCGTAGGGCCGCCGGTTCGTCGGGCAGACGACATGGCCCCATGTCTTCCGTGCGTACGAGGCGGCTTGATTCGTCGCTTCGACGCTCGCGCCGTGCAGACTCAAGAACAACGCCTGCGGCTGTGCGCCATTGGGATCCGAGTCGACGGCGAGTGAAGGCTGCACGGCGTAGTACTGCACACTGCCATCGATGTCGCTGACGAACGTGCGCTTGTGCATTTCCGATGGCCTGCGAACCCGAACGCGAATCGTCGTTCGGTCGAGAACGATGTCTCCTCGCGGATGCTTGCGATACAGGAGCAGGCCAAGTTCGTGATCACCGGGCTCGAGACCGGGTTTCGGCTCGATGGTGAACGCGACTTTGCGTGTGCCTGGCGTCACGAACGGAGGAATGCGAGTCTCGGTCGAAACGAAGTCGCGTCCCCACGTGCGCAAGAACCACTCGGCCCTGTAATCACTGCCCAGCGCGACGACCGCGGACCCGTGCCAGGGGCCCGGTTCGCCGGCGATGACATCACCAATGGTCATGTCCTTCCCGGTGAAGAAGATCGGCTTGGGCATGGCTTCGAGGCGGAGGCCCACTTTGCCGCGACCGGCTTTGATCAGCAGTTCGCACCCTCCGGCGCGCACGAAGATCGGAAGAACCGTAGTTCCGAATCGATACATGTCCCCGATGCGAGGCTCACCGTCGACGTAGACGCGCGATGCACCGGTCACGTGCAACACGGCAAACGTGTCCGTCTTCGCCGCGATCCTGCCGTAGGCATAGCCGCGTGCGGGAATCGCGATCCCGCCGTCGTCACGAACGGTCGCCCACGCTCGAGTCGTCCCCGGAGCCACCGAGACCCGATCCCCGACCTCGGGAGGCGTGAAGGTCCCACGGATGCGGCTCAGCTCGATCGCATCGGTGGATCGGACCGATCGACCGGCCCTGCTCACGTCACCGATGACGAGCCAATCTCGCGGGAGATCTTGGGCCACGAGGCTCTGCACCGAGACCGAGGCCAGGAGAAGGATGAGGACGACTGCTCGAGGGCGCACCATGTCAGCACGATATCCAGGACGAACGACATCGAACAAAAACTGAAGAACGCGCGTCCACCCCATGAGCATTCCGCCAGATAGCTGGCCAGACACACAGTGAGTGGCCGCGTGCCGCTCGTCCGTTCTTCCTCCGAACCGAGTCCCTCACGATGCAGCTCCCACCGAAAGCCGGCGCTTTGGCGCTCGTTGCGCTCCTGCCCTTGGCACCCCTCCGCGCTCAGAACCTCGTTGCGAATGCGAGTTTCGAAACGTATTCGACGTGCCCGACGACCAGTGGCCAGCCCTACCAGTCCGTCGGGTGGATCGCGCCGACGACCGGGACGACCGACTACATGAACGCCTGTCACACGACGGGAATCGTCGGTGTCCCCAACAACGTCTTCGGGAGCCAGCCCGCCAACACGGGGCAGGCTTACATGCACATCTACACGGCGGCGAAGAACGCGTCGAACTATCGAGAGTACATCCAGCGCCCGCTCTCGTCGCCGCTCTCCGCCGGCGTCACCTATGACGTGAGCTTCTGGGTCTCCAAGTCGGACAGCGAGCTCGCCTCGGCCGAGATCGGCGCGTATTTCTCGTTGTCACCGATCACGTTGACGAACAGCTCGGCGTTCAACCTCGTGCCCCAGGTCGAAAATCCGAGCACCAACGTCATCACCGACACGGTGAACTGGGTGCAGGTCTCCGGCTCGTTCGTCGCTTCGGGGGGAGAACAGTACATCACCATCGGCAACTTCCGCACGCCCGCCAACACGACGACGCAGTTCGTCGGCGGAACGCACAACGGTGCGAGCTACTACGTGGACGACGTTTCGGTCGTCGCCAAGCAGAACACGTGCGGCTCGAAGCTCATCGGTTGGGCAGACTTCGCTTCGGCGACCGTCGGATTCGTAGACGTGCAGGACTTCGAGGCCAACTGTCAGCCCGCGGTCACTCAGTGCACGACCCCGGTCCCGGTGACGGCAACGACTTACTACGCCGGCGGCACGGCCTACAACGGTCGGTACCGCACGGTCTGGGTCAGCGATGGCGTCACGCTTGCCGAGTACGAAACCGCAGCAACACGCCAGTGCCGCGCGCGATGTGCACCGATGCCTGCGATTCTCGCGAATCGCACGGCGAGCGTGAGCGGTCTCGCGTTCGGCGATCGCCGTCAAGTCCTCTTCCAACTCGCGACCGCGCCCGGCTATTTCGAGATCACGACTTACGACGCGAGTGGCCGTTGTCTCGGCCAAACGACGACCTGTCGCGGAACGCTGCCTACCGGCGCGCTCGCTGCCGGACTCGCCTACGACGAGCTTCGTGACCTCCTCTACGTCTCGATCGACGTTCCCGGGCTCGCTGGCTTCGACCACTACCTCTACGTGATGCTCGGTAGCTCGCCGTGCACCGGCATCTGCAAGAGCCAGCTCCAGTCGTGCACCGTGCGCCTGACGACCGGCCTTGCTTACGACTCGTGCAATCAGACCCTCTACGCGACCGACGGCCAGGTCACGCAGAGTTACCTCGTCGCTGACCCGAAGCGCTGCGACTTCCGCCCTGCGACGTGCTGCAAGAAGCAGAATCAGCCGACGTGGCACGGACTCGCGATCCTCCCGTGCGGTGACAAGAAGTCGATCGGCAAGCCCTGCATGTCCCGCCCGTGCCCTTCGTGCCCGTCGATGCTCGCCGGCAGCCTCGGAGACGCGGCGCTCGGACAAAGCCTGCCTGTCACTCTCAGCAATGCGCCGGCGCCCGCGTTCGCGATCCTGTTCCTCAAGGTCGGTCCTTGCGGAAGCGGAATCTCGTTGCCGCCGCCGTTCTGCGGAACGTTCTATCCGTTCCCCGCGATCGCGACGTTCGGCCCCGCTGCGCTGACTTCGACGTCGCCGTGCGGCGGCAGCGCAGTGCAGAACGTCCCGATTCCCGCGGATGCCCGCCTCTGTGGCCTGCCGTTCTGCGCCCAGTGGTTCGTGTTCTGCCAGGCGCAGAATCAGTTCGGATTCGGGTTCAGCAACGCGATCGAGTTCGAAGTCGTCGGCTCTTGATGAATCGGAACGGGGGGAATCGAGCAGGAAACCGCACGGTTCCCCCTTGCAGTCTCGGTCCGTCGCCAACATTGTCTTTGGGTCGTGCCGTTCCGTACTTGGCTAGCCTTCCTGGCGTCGATCCTGCTCGCAACCGTGATGCACACGCATCACGCGTGCTCGGATTGTCTGCGCAGCGAGATGGTCGCCGGAGACTCCGCAGTCGCGACGACGGTTCCTGGAAGCCCGGCCGAAAAACCGGGTGCGCGCGCAGTGGGCGAGCGCTCCACGCATACCGTGCTTCGCGGCTCGAACGCGACCAACAAGCACGATTGCACGGGCCTCTGCGAACTGACACCCGAACCATCGAGAACGGCGCACGACGGCTGCTCGCCCGCCGCTTCGCATGACGGCCCGGTCGCGCAACTCGGACCGGTCCACATCCCAACGCGACCGTCGATCAGGCACGGATCCAGGCTGAGAATCCGACCGCCTCCGATCACGGACCGGCGCATCACGGCGCCACACCACCGCGACCGCGGACGCTTGCTTCTCCAGTGAGTCCCGGACGTTTCGCTCGAAACGTCCGCGATGCCTCACTGGAGTTTTCATGATAGACAAGGTCCGCCGCACGCCGGTTCTGCGTGCACTGCCCTGGACGCTCGGCGTCCTCCTGACCGCGACAGCTTGCGAGAGCTACGTCGCCGACCCGCTCGACTTCGAGGACCTCGTGCGAGACATTGCAGAGGACGAAGCGCGCGTGCGCGCCGATGGACGAACCGGCACGGATCCCGTCGATGCGCCATTGACGTTCGAACGCGCGTACCGGTCGATGCTCGAGTTCGGTCCCGGCATCACCGCCGCGAGGAACGAACTCGCTCGCCTGGAGGTCATCGCAGAAGCCGGTCCTCGTCGCCCCAACCCGAACCTCAGTGGCGGCCCCCTCGCCCTCGACGGCCCGGGTTTGACCGGCGCATTGCGGCGAGGAGTCCAGGCGACGCTTTCGCTCGCACTCCCGCTGTTCGGTCGTATCGGTGCAGCGCGCGATGTCGACGAAGCCGAGGTCGTCGCATCGCGCGTCGCGCTCGAGGCCCGCGTCCTCGACGATGTCTACGCGCTGCGCAAGGACTGGATCGATCTCGTTCTTGCCACTCGCGAACTCGAACTCACCGAAGCTGCCGTGAGGATCACGCAGCGCATCGTTCAGCGCACGTCCATCATGGTCGCCGAAGGAGTCGCAAACGGAATCGACCTCCGCACAGCGGAGATCGACTTGAACGAAGCGTCTGTCGAACGCGCCCGAACTCGGCGGCGCATCCTGCAAATACGCGGGGCGATCGCGACACGCATCGGTCTCCCCTTGTCCGTCACGGACCACGTCGACACGGCCGACATGCCCGCGCTCGACACCGCCGGCGCTGCTGTCGACACGGTGACTACGCCCGCGCTTTCGCGAGAACATCCAAAACTCCGAGAGCTCGCCGCCCGCTACGAAGTGAGCGAGCAGAAGCTACGACTCGAGGTAGCGCGACAGTATCCGGATATCACGCTGGGCCCGAACTACGAGCGTGAAGGCAAGACGGATCGCTACGGCCTGTCGCTCGGGATCAGCTTGCCGTTGTTCGATCAGAATCAACGAGCGATCGCCGACGCCAAGGCGGAGCGGACTGCAGCGCGTTCACGGTACGTAGCCGCGATGCGCCAACTCCAGACCGGCATCGATCGAGATCATGCCCGACTCACGCTCGCTCGCGAGGAGTTGACGGCAGCTACGGAGCAGAAGCGTGCGGTTACGAGCCTGCGCGCGCTCGCACGCACGTCCCTCGAAGAAGGGACGATCGAACCCTGGCGCTACCTCGACGCTCTGCGCCGATTCATCTCGGTCGCGCGCAACGAGCTCGTCGCCCTACGCGCCATCTACGACGCGGAACTCGCCCTCGAACGCAGTTCGGCGACCTTCCGTCTCGACTTCGAGAGTTTCCACGAATCCGCCAAGGACACCGCGGAGGACGTTCACCGATGAAACCCATACTCGGATTCGTTGCCATTACCGTTCTGATGACCGGAGTCGGACTCGGCACCGGTTATTACGCTGCGCTACAGACGATGGATCACGGCGAGGACGCAGACGCGACTCCGCCCGAAACCGACGCTGGAGCCGACGCGCTCGACCCGACGATGCTCGCCGGGCTCGGTGTCGTGATCGGCAAGGTCCACCCTTCCAAGCCGCGCCTCACGACCCGAATCAACGCCGTCGTCACGGACGCGGCGGACACGACGAGAGTCATCGCGGCTCCGTTCTCGGGGCGCGTGCTGTCCCTCGACGCCAAGATCGGATCGGTCGTCGACGGCACCAGCTCGATCGTCACGGTGGTCCGCGATGGGCTACCGCCCTTCGAACCCAAGCGAGCTGCGTCGATCCTCAAACCCGTCCACGAAGAACTTCACGACGCGTACGCGGAATTGCTGATCGCCTTTCGAAGACGTCAGATCCTCGCCGAACAGCTCGAGCGATTCGATCGAATCGATGCTCGCAGCGTCTCGCAGCAGCCTGGTGGAGGTTCCGAGGACAACGTTCCGTTGATTTCGAAGCAGCGTCTCATCGAACTCCAGAACGACCTGCGCGAAGCAGTGACCAAGTTCGAAGGCATCGAGCACAAGGTGCTCGCCCACGGGCTCACGAAGGAAGAGATCGACCGCATTCTCGCCGGGGGTCATCCTCCGCACGGATCCACGCTTTGGAAGCGCGCTCTGTCCCACCACGGTCTGTGGCCGAAGGATGCGGACGCTATCTTTGCCGTTCTGCCCGAAAGTCGTCGCGAAGAACCGCTCATCATCGCGTGCCTCGGCGAACTCGCGGCATCTGGCTTGCTCGATCCCCCGCTCGTGCAAGCGATGGCGAAGTCGCCCGCGATGCAGGAGAACTTCACGACCGTGACCAGGCTGCGCCTCGATGGCGTCGACGTCGCGCGTATCGCGGGGATCGCCGCGAGCGGCGGGCTCGCGCCGACGATGCGTCTGTCGGTGCCGCGCGACTCGGATACCGAGACGAACGATCGCTTCGACGTTGCTGCGTTCCACGTCGCCATCGGTCAGCACGTCGACGCCGGCACGACACTCGCCACGCTGCGTGACCCGAAGATGGTTCACCTCGTCCTCGAACCGATCGGCGACGAGGTCGCGGCACTTCGCAGCCTCCTCGGCGCTGGCGGTCGATTCCGTGCGACGCCATTGATCGAGGGGACGGGGCCGACCTTGAACGACCTCGAACTCGGAAGTCTCGGCGTACTCGGTGCGGAGAGCCCAGGCGTCCGCAAGGGAGGCATTCGCGCACGCACGACGGTCGCCAACGAAGCCGTGACCTCCACTGACGGGACATCGCGATCCTGGTCTCTCCTTCCCGGGATTCGCTACGTCGCCGAGGTGACGAACGAACGTCCCGGTGACGCGGTCTTCGTGCTGCCACAGGATGCCATCGTCAAGCGCGGTTCGATGCGGGTCGTCCTCGTCGTCGACTCGGATCACGTTCACGCACACGAAGTCCAGATCGTCGGCGGCGACGACGACAACGTGTTCGTCGCCCCTGGCGTCCTCGAGGACGGAGAACAAGTCGTGCTCCGAGGAGCACTCGCTCTGTCTCTGGCACTCGACCGGTCGGGCGAAGCTGCCGGTCACGACCACGGGCACGACCACTGATGCGCGGGTTGCTCGATTCGATCCTCCGGTTCTCGATCGCCAAACGCGGTGTCGTCATCGCGGTGTCGATCGTCTTGCTGGTGCTCGGTTACTTCGCGACGCGACGCTTGTCGGTCGACGTCCTCCCCGATCTCACCAAGCCGACCGTCACGATCCTGACGGAGACGCATGGCCTGACGCCCGAGGAGGTCGAGATCCAGATCACACGGCCGATCGAGCTCTCGCTGCTCGCGGCACCCGGCGTGACACGCGTGCGCTCGACGTCCGGCATGGGAATGTCGGCGATCGTCGTCGAGTTCGAGTGGGACACGGACATCTACCGCAACCGACAGATCGTCCAAGAGCGCTTGCAACTCGCGAGGAGCTCGCTGCCCTCGGGCGTCCTTCCGACACTCGGACCGATCGCGAGTCTCCTTGGTCAGATCCAAGTCCTCGGTCTGCAGTCCGACGATTCGGAAACGGACCCGCTCGAGTTGCGGACTTGGGCCGATCGCGTTCTTCGCCTCCGGTTGCTGGCCGTCGACGGTGTCGCTCAGGTTCTGGTCATGGGAAGCGCTCCACGCGAGCTGCTCGTCGAAGTCGACCAGGAGAAGCTCATCGCGTTCGACATCGACCTCTCGTCGGTCGCCGAGGCGATTCGAACCGCGGATCGCACGGCATCGGGCGGCCTTCTCGACTCAGGCACGACCTCGAGCTTCGTGCGGGTGACGGGACGGCTCGAGGATGCGAAAGAAGAGCTCGGCCGCATCGTTCTCCGCAAGAACGGTCATGGCGAGACGATGACGGGACCGGTCGAGCTGCGCGACGTGGCGACACTGCGCGTGGCGGCGTCTTCGAACCGCGTCGGCGACGCCGGCGTCAACGGCGGGCCAGGATGTCTCATCGTCATCCAGAAGCAGCCCGAGGCAGACACGCTCGACGTTTCTCGACGTGTCGAGGACGTGATCGCACAACTCGAACCGACGAAGCCGAAGTCGTTTCGAATCGATCCTGCGATCTTTCGCCAGGCGGACTTCGTCGAGCGAGCCGTCGACAACGTCATCGATGCGGTCCGGGACGGAGCGATTCTCGTCGTCCTGGTCCTCGTGCTGTTCCTCATGAACGTGCGCACGACGCTGATCACGCTGACTGCAATTCCGATGTCGATCGCACTGACTGCGATCGTCTTCGCGATGTTCGGACTGTCGATCAATACCATGACGCTCGGCGGCCTCGCGGTCGCGATCGGCGCACTCGTGGACGACGCGATCGTCGACGTCGAAAACGTATTTCGCCGCCTCAAGCAGAACCGCGCCCATGCGAGCCCGGATCCGGTCTACAGCGTCATCCTCCGCGCCTCTCGTGAAGTGCGGCGCCCGATCATCCTCGGCACGATCGTCGTGATGGCGGTCTATCTCCCCTTGTTCGCACTCGAGGGGATGGAAGGTCGACTCTTCACGCCGATCGGAATCGCGTACGTCGTATCGATCCTCGCATCACTCGTCGTGGCGCTCACATTGACGCCGGCGCTGTGCGCGTTGTTGCTCCCCAACGCCGGGGCTCTCGAACGACCGAAGTCGCGCGCCGTCAGACTGGCCGAGCGCGCTGCGGAGTCCTGCATCCACGCGAGCATTCGATACACGCGTGGGTTCTTGTCGGTCCTGCTCGGGCTCGCAGTCTGCGCTGTCTTCGTGCTGGTGACGCGAGGTTCGGAGTTCTTGCCACCGTTCAACGAAGGCAGTGCGCAGGTCAATCTCTTCTTGCCACCCGGCACGAGCCTCACGACGGCGAACGAATACGGGAAACGCCTCGAGAAGGTCGTACTCGGTGTCGAAGGCGTTGCGTCGGTCGGCCGACGCACCGGGCGCGCGCAGGGCGACGAACACGCGATGGGTATCGAGACGACCGAGATGCTCGTCTCGTTCGACCCCGAGAGCCCACGCAACCGGCTCGAGATGCTGTCCGAGATCCGGCACGTCGTCGAGGACGAGTTCCCGGGCATCGGTTCCGAGGTCGAACAGCCTCTCGCACACCTCTTGTCCCACCTGTTGTCCGGCGTCGCGGCGCAGGTCGCGATCAAGATCCGCGGACCCGACCTCGCGACACTCAGGAACATCGGCGAAGACATCCACGCTCGCGTCGAAAAGATACCGGGCGTCGTCAACGCCAACGTCGAGGCGCTCACCCTCGTCGACGAAGTCTGGATTCGACCGGATCGCAAACGGTTGGCGCGCCAAGGCATCGACCTCGCCGAGTTCGCCGACACGGTCGAAGCGGGACTCGCTGGTGAAGCGATGGGAAGCTGGTTCGTAGGCGAGATGACGATTCCGATCGTCATGAGATTGCGGCACGAAGACCGAGCCGACATGAAGCGGCTCGGGGACGTGTTGCTCAGATCGGACCCTCCGCTGCGTGTGCGCGACGTGAGCAGCGTCGAACATCTTGCAGGCGCCAACCGGATCGAGCGTGAAAACGCGCGTCGACGCCTCGTCGTTCGCCACAACGTCGAAGGGCGCTCGCTCGGAGAAACGGTGCGCGACGTCGAACTCATTCTCGACGGCGTGCGGAAGACGCTACCCGACGGTTATGCGATCGATCTCGAAGGTCAGTTCGAGGCAGAGCGGCGCGCGAGTCGTCTCCTGTTCGTCCTGTCGCTCGTCGCATTCGCGATCATGGCGGCGCTCATCTGGCAGCACTACCGTTCTTGGAACTTGACGGCGCAAGTGTTCTTGAACCTACCAACGGCATTCGTCGGCGCGGTTCTCGCCATCGATCTGACCGGCCAGAACATCTCGATCGCGACCCTGGTCGGACTGATCTCCCTCGGCGGGATCGCGGTTCGCAACAAGATCCTCTTGATCGACCACTATCTCGAGCTTCACACGGACGAGCACGTCGACTTCGGTCCCGAGCTCATCGTGCGGGCAGGAAAAGAACGTATCGTCCCCGTCTTGATGACCGCGCTGACGACGGGCGTGGCGCTCCTACCGTTGTTCTTGGCGGGAGGCGAGCCGGGACGAGAACTGCTCTATCCGGTTGCGACCGTCATCATCGGAGGCATCCTGACGACGACGCTGCTGGACCTGCTGTTGACCCCCGGCGTCTTTCACGCGTTTCCGCCCGACGACAGGCGAGAAGCGCCAGGACATCGAGAGTCGAATATCGACGATTAGCCGCGTATTGAGGCGACGTGACGCCCTTCCTCACGTCCAGAGCTATGATCGCCCCCGCATGAAACGCCGTACGCAGAAGTCTCTCTCGGCCATGGCGCTCCTCGCCGGCCTCCTGGCGCTCGCACCGGCCTGCTACTACAAGGAGACACGTATCTCCGGTTCCGGCGGCGTGATGATCACGACGACGGGTGGCACGCTCGGAGATGTCAAACTGGACTCGGTCGCCGAGCGCAAAGTCGATCTCCCGCTGGATTTCACTGCGGGCGCCGCATTTCGAACCGAGCTGCGTGCGGGCGATGTCGAAATCGTCTCCGCAGAGGACACCGCTCACGTCGAAGTGACGATTTCGGCCGCGGGACGCACGAAGGCGGAGGCCGAAGCCGTCCTCACCCGCTTCGAACCCCGCACGGTCGCGGACGAACGCGGTGCGCGATTCGAAGTCCAGGGAGAGGCTCTGGAGATCCACGAGGGCAACACCACGTATCGCATCGAGCCCCACGTCAAGGTCCGCGCACACGTGCCAGATGGCTCGCAACTCGCCATCGAAACGTCGAGCGGGAACATCGCGGTCGATGGTGAGTTCCGGAAGACGGACCTGAAGACGGAATACGGGTCGATCACCGTCGCGAGCGTCCAAGGTCAACTCGACGCGAGGACGAGCTCGGGCAACATCGGCATCCGCTCGACGAGTGGTGATCGAGTCCGGGCCGAGACGCAATACGGAAGCGTCACGTGCGAGGACATCCGAGCAGAGTCGCTCGTGCTGAGTTCCTCGTCGGGCAACATCACGGTTCATTCGTCGACCGGGTCGCTGCGCGCCAACACGGAGTACGGAACCATCGATCTCGCCGAGTGCGAAGGCTCCGTCGAAGCCACGACATCCTCCGGCAACATCAAGCTCGCGGGTGGACGCGGAGAGTCGACCTCATTGCGGACCGAGTACGGGTCGATCCGTTGTTCGTCCTTCACCGGCTCCATCAGGGCCGTCACTTCGAGCGGCAATGTCCGCCTCGAGGACGTCGCAGCCAGCGTCGACGCGAAGACGAGCTATGGGCACATCGACTGCGTGATCGACGCGGCGTTCACAGGCCGCATTCGCGCACGCACCGAGTACGGACACGTGACGTCTGGCATCGACATCGCGGACCGCGATCAATCGAAGGACGAACGATCTCTGCGCGGCAGGATCGGCCAGGGGACCTCCAGCCTCGAACTCGAAGCCTCGAGCGGCAATATCACGATCGCGACGAAGTGACCGAACGTCTCTGCCCCGCCTCTGGCTGCGATACCAGCGCAGCTTCACAAAACGGCACACGGTGGCTCGCCGCCACGCGTCGCCACTGTAAACTGTTGTCGCAAAACGCTTCTCGTCACACGTGAGATCCCCGCATGCCCTGGTTCGTCTACGTCATCATC
The DNA here is from genome assembly GCA_020426005.1 of Planctomycetota bacterium. Lineage (GTDB taxonomy): Bacteria > Planctomycetota > UBA1135 > UBA1135 > JACKHW01. The sequence goes on from JAGQQW010000061.1 coordinate 14,113, forward strand.
GCCCTCGTGCTTCTGTATGTGTTCCGCACGCCACTGATGCGCCTGTTCGGTCGCGTCCAGGACGAAGCCGATTCGTTCTCGCGCGAAATCGCCGAAGGTGACCCGCTCGCGACACTCGGGCGCGGTATCACCGACCACCAGCAGGCACTCGACAAGCGACTCGAAGCGATCGGTCAATGGGACGCGCTCGTGAAGACGACGGCAGCGGAACTCAACAAGACCAAGGACGAGGTCGCTGCACTCGAGGCACAACTCGAAGACCGATTCAAGCAGCACGAAGAGGAGAGCGGAAAAGCGACTCCTGACCAAACACTCCTGCGCGCGATCGAAGAAGATGTCGACCGCATCAACGACGCGCTCGTCATGAAGCGCGAGCACGAGAAAACGCTGGCGGAGTCGGTTCAGACGTACAAGCGCGAACTCGAAGAGAAGGAAGCCGAGCTCTACGAGATCAACGACGCGATCGAAGAAGCCAAGCGGGTTCACGCCGCGGGCAAGGTGCGTGAGCGACTCGACAAGATCGAGGAAGCCGCGCGCGCAGCAGGTAAGAACCTCGGCATCGAAGGCGTCGGTCAAGCGAGCAACATTCGCGAACTCGTCGAAGCTGTGAAGCGCAATGAACAAGCGCGCAAGTCTTCGACCGAATATCGACGCCGTATCGGCAACGGCAGCGAGCAACCGAAAGACGCCCGTCTCGTGGCTCGTGACCGCGAAGCACGCGTGCGCGCGACGTTCGAGAAGCTGCGCGACGAACGCCGGAGCGCAAGCTGAACCTGAGCGTCACGACCAGAGCCGCGACGATCGTCGCGGCGTGGCTCGCAATCGCAGTAGCTCCGCGAGCCCAAGAGCGGTTCGTTCGTGTCGATACGCCGGACGCCGCGATTCGCGCGTACGCGGATGGTGGTCGCCTGCTCGTCGCGGGCAACGTGCCGCTCGAAGACGCGAAGGCACGACGACTCGCTGCGGAACTCGCGGACAACGGACACTGGGTCGCCGTGCTCGTGGCGAGCGCGGTCGATCTCGAGCAGACTTGGGTTCGCCGTCTCGGAATCGGCTTGCGTGCCGAGACGAGCTTCGGACGCGATGCCCGGGATTCGATCCTGCTGATCACGTTCGAACCGCGCACGATCCGCTTGTTGCTCGGCACCGACTATACCGAAGGCGGTGGAATCAGCGAGGGCGACGCGAGCCTGATCGAACCCGCGCGCCGTGCGCTTCGCGACGGTGTTCGGGTCGATGACGCGATTCGCGACACGATCGCGACCGTAGAGCGCCGCTACGCGGCGGCACTTCGATTTCCGTGGCTGATCGGCGGCGGTGCGGCACTCGGGTTCGCCGGGCTCACCGGTGCGGCAGCGCTCGCACGACGTCGCAAGCGCCGACGCGCGATCGCACGCTACGAAGAATGGTCGAAGTTGCTCGGCGAGCAAGCTGGGGCACTGATCGAGTTGAAACGTTGGGGCAAGATCCTCTCGGCGAACCCGCGCTATCGCGGCAAGACGAAGCAACTCGCCGACTCCATCGTTCAGGATGTTCAACACATCGCGCTCATCCGCGGCGGCATTCTCGAAGCACTCGATCACGCGAAGAAGCTGATCTGGCCTGCGGGCGCCGCGCGCTGGCTCAACACAGTGACGAGTTGGCGCTACGACAAGGCGCTCGAAGTCATGTCGCGCGCAAAAGTGCGCTTCGACGCGGACGGTGACCTCGCTCGCGCACTCAGAGGCGAAACGATCGGTGATGGCGAGTTGACGTCGATCTGGGAAGCCGCGCGCGAAGTGCGCCGCGAATCGCGCACGTTCGACGAGCTGGTCAACGAGCAGAGCTCTCGTGCGAAGCGCGTCGACGACGTCGTGAAGCGCATTCAGAAGTGCACGCAGGTCGTCGAGTCGAGCCTCAATGTGCTACGCGCGCGAATCGATCGATTCGCGAGTTCGGTCACCGAGTTCGAAACCTTGACGGGCGACGACTCACGCTGCCGACTCGACGCATTACGCGCATCGCTGCTCGCTTCGTTCGAACGCGAGTACGAAGCGACCCGAGCCATCGCGTTGCCCGATCCGGTTCTCGCGGTCGAGGAGAGTGGACGAGCAGAACAACGTCTCCAGCGCGCCGAGGAGTTGCTCGAAGACCTCGTTCAGATCGTGCACGAGGCACTACCCAACGTGGCCTCGGGCAAGGCGTCGCTCTCGGCACAGGGCATCCAGGTCGACTGGATCGATCGGCGTGTTCGTTCGATCTTCGAGGAAGCGAACGCGTGGCTCGACTCGCTCGCACAAGAGGGAGCCGACACTGCCAAACTGGTTCCGCCAAGCATCTTCGATGCAACATCGAAGGCGTTCGACGACATGGCACGAGCCCTCGACATCGCACGCTCGCGACACGATGTGGGCATTCCAGCGACCCTGAGCATTCGCAGTGAGGTCGCGGGCGAACGCGTCCGGATTGCGGAGCGACTGCGCCTAGACTCTTCGTCCATCCTCGTCGAGCGGGACGCGAATCCCGACGACTACCTCACGCGAGCAACGGAAGCGCTCGACGCGAGCGTCGAGAGCCTCGGAAGCGGTGAGCTCGAAGAAGCCGCGTCTCTCGTGGCAGAGGCGACGAGAGAAACGCAGGCCGCACGCGCGATTCTCGACGATACGCGTGCGGCGCTCGCGCGCTTCGGTGAACGCTCGAACGAACTGGCTGCGCGGGTCGATTCGGTCGTGACGCAGTCGATCCCCGAAACCGAGCCGATCCTCGAGTCCCTCGCTCTCTACGCGGACGGCGCACTTCAGCGTCCACATCTCGAGGGCGCGTCGCCCGAAGGCCCGTCGTCCATCCGTTCGAACGTTGCCGAAGCCAAGGAACACGTACACGCAGCGAAAAGATGCCTGGAGTCGGCTTCCTCGCTGCACCGCTCCGGCAGCATTCTGGAAGGCGACCACGAACTGAGCCGAGCCGAGTCGTTCATCAAACTCGCCCTCCTCCGCTTGCAGGAGCTCACCGAGCGTCGTGCACTCCTGACTCGAACCGAGGAGGAGAACGAGCGCACGGTTGGTGTTCTCGACGACCTCGCCCGCGATGTCACTCGATCGAGAACGGATCCGGAGGTAACGATGGCGACGGGACGCAAGATCGACGAAGCGACGCGAGCGTTCGCCGCGATCGCCACTCGCCCCCCCACGAGCCGAGACCCGTTCACACGAGCTGGCCGCATCGACGATGCACGTTCCCTGCTCCATGCTGCGCGCAGCGGCATCGATGCAGATCGCGCGATGCGGGCAGAAGCCGCACGAAGTCTCGATCTCGCTCGTGAAATGTCGAATCAAGCGCGAACACGCTCGGAAGACGCACGCCGGGACCACATTCCAGACAGCGAGCGGATCCTCGAAGCAGCTCGTCGGATTCCCGAGATCGACCGACAGCTCGACGGTTTCGCACGAGAACTGGACGAACCTCACCGGGATTGGGTCGAACTCGATGCGCAGATCGACGCGATGCATGCGCAGGCATTCGATATCAAGTCGGCGCTCGATCGTGAGATCGAAGCCGGACGAATCGCGCTTCGCGACATCGAACGAGCCGGAGAAGCGGTGCGCGAAGCGGCATCGTACACCGACTCGTCCTTCGGCATCCGCTTGCCTGGCAGTCCGGGACGCGCTGCCCACGTGAGGGCAAAGGAACTCCTCGAACGCGGACGCTACGAGGACGCATCGCGCATGGCCTCTTCAGCCGTGCAAGAGGCACGCGACGCGATCGCCATGGCAGAACGCACGCGTCGCTCGTTTCCCTCGAGCCGCGGTGGAGGATTCGGATTGCCGAGTGGCGGTCGCATCGGTGGCATCGACGTCGGCAACCTCGTCCGCGACATCTTCCATCAAGCAACGGTCGAGTGGTCGGGACATCGTCGCTACCAGGGTCCCATCGGCGTTCCACGCCTTCCGGATGTCGCGCGCCGAAGCCCATCGACGTGGTCCCAGCCAAGCTCGACGTCCCAGCCAAGCTCGACGTCCCAGCCAAGCTCGACGTCCCAGCCAAGCTCGACTTCGCGACCGCCCTCTGCCCCCCGAGAACCGACCGTGCGCGAAGCGCCAAAACACGAAGACGATTCGGGTTTTGGACCCAGCTTCGATTGGTAACGCCTCTCCTGGGTACCCCGTCGCTCACTGGCCGTTGCGTTCGAGTTCGAGCAGACGCTGCTTGCGCCAAAGCCCCCCGCCGTAGCCCGTGAGCTTGCCATCGCTCCCGATGACGCGGTGACACGGGATCAGGATCGCGATGCGGTTGCGACCGTTGGCTCGACCGACGGCTCGACTTGCGCCGACCCTACCGATCGCGCGTGCAAGATCGGCATAACTCCTCGTCTCGGCATACGGGATCGCCCGTAACTCTGCCCAGACCTCGGCCTCGAACGGTGTCGCGACGGGCGCCAGCGGCACGTCGAAACTCTGCCGCACTCCGGCATGGTATTGCTCGAGCTCACCTCGAAGTTGATCGAGGAGTTCATGGCTCCCGGGCACGATCGACGCACGGTGGTGCTTTCGAATCTCGTCGAGTTCGGTCTCGAGTGCTCGTCGATCGAGGAACTCGCACATCACGATTCCCCGAGGACCATCCTCGCCCGTCGCCGCGATGGCGAGCATCGCGCCAAGCGGCGTCGAGATCCGTTCGGCCACGAGGTGCCCACGCCTGGTCGCACGCGTCGGCGGATCCCCGAACAACTTGGACCATGCCTCGCGAAAGCCGCTCTCGGACTCGAACCCGGCATCGAACGCCACGGACGAAATCGACTCACCATCTCGCAGTGCCGTCATCGCTCTCCCCAAGCGCATCGCGCGCTGATACCCATGAAAACTCACACCATGCCGAGCCTGATACCAACGTCGCGCTCGAGCGGGCTCGATGTCGAGACGTCGAAGATCTTCGTCTCGCAGTCGTCGCAGCGGATCGCGTCGCAGCTCCCCCTCGAGTCGTTTGACCCAATCGGGCTCGTCGTCGATCGACGACGGGCGACAGCGTTTGCACGGCCGGTACCCGAGACGCTCGGCATCTACGGGCGTGGCTACGAACTCCACGTTCTCGCGCTTCGGCAGTCGCGCGGGACACGTGATCTTGCAATAGATCCCTGTCGTCTTGACGCACACGTGAAACACGCCGACGTAGCTCGCGTCCCGGCCCGAGAACGCACGCCACATCTCGTCAGGCTCGGGAAGCCGAGCCACGACCGGTTGACGGATCTTCGATGTTCGACCGGAAGTCATGCGTAGAGTGTCTCCGTGGCGCGCGGCGTCCTCCACCGGAGAATCGACATCGATGTCGAGAGTGTCCTTCCTGGGCTATCAGAGAGTCGAACCACGAATGATCCTGAACATTCCGCTCGCCGTCCTCCCGGCACTTTCCGTTCCACTCGCGCTGGCTCCGCCTCAGGGAGACGAAGCGAAAGCTCCGTCGGCGTCATCGGTCGAAACGGCACTCCGAAGCGCCCTCGGCGACCTGCACGAACGCGGCGATTTCCCCGGTGCGACGCTCGCCGTCATCTTGCCGAACGGTCGCGAGTTCACGATCGCGGTCGGCAAGTCGTCGCTCGAGCCGGCCGAGGACATGCGCCCCACGCACCAGATGCCTTGGGGCAGCGTCGGCAAGACGTTCGTCGCCGCGATGGCACTCGACTTGATCGCAAAGGGCAAGCTCCAGCTCGAGGACCGTGTCGCGACGCATCTCGGCGCCTCTGACGAGTCGCGTTGGTTCGCGCGGCTGCCGAATCACGACACGATCACGATTCGAGACCTGCTTCGTCATACGTCGGGCTTGCCTCGCTACGTGTTCGCACGGTCCTTCTGGAACGAGCTGCGCGCGGATCCCGCGAAGACATGGTCACCTCGAGAACTCCTCGGTTACGTCTTCGACTCGAAGCCGTTGTTCGAGCCGGGGACGAATTTCGCTTATTCCGACACCAACTACATCCTCCTCGGGATCGTCCTGGAGAAAGTCGCGAAGACCAAGGTCTACGACTGGGTTCTCGAGAACCTCGTAAGGCCGAACGACCTTCAACACACCGAACCGATGACGTCACGGAAGTTGAAGGATGTCGCCCAAGGCCATGTCGGGGTGACCAAGCCGCTCGTCGGCTCGCCGCTCGCGATCGGCGAAGACGGACTGTTCGTGATCAACCCGCAGTTCGAATGGTGTGGCGGCGGCTGGTACGGTTCGGCTCTCGATCTCGCGCGCTGGGGACGGCTCCTCTGGTCGGGCCAGGCGCTTCGTCATTCCTATCTGCAATCCCTGACGAATGGAGTCGATGCAGCACGCGCGTTCGGCCCGAGAGCGCAGTACGGCATCGGCGCCATTCTGCGACAAGACGGCGGGCTACGTTCGATCGGTCACGACGGTGTGTTCCCCGGGTACTCGGCAACCGTCGACTGGTTTCCCGATATCGGCATCGCTTGTGCGCTTCTCGTCAATGAAGACGGACAGCGCGAGACGGGGATCGACGGTCACGCGGCGCTCGTCGAGCTCGTGCGGACCGCGGTTGCTGCATACGAGAACGAAGCCGACGTCGACACGGCAGTCACGCGGCTGCGCGACGCTCTCGAACTTCATCGAAGCACGTTGACGATCGACACGCACAAGGACATCTCGCCTCTGCTCGGCAAGGAGCCACCGCACGACCCGGAGCAACACTGGAAGTTCCGACGATCGTTCGACCCGACGGTTCGCGGGACGTGCCAAGTCGATTTCCCGAAGATGCGTCAGGGTGGCCTCGACTGCGCATTCTTCATCGTCTACGTCGGGCAAGGGCCCTTGACCGACAATGGCTTTCATCGCGCCAAGAGCACCGCGTTGGAGAAGTTCGATGCGATCCATCGCATGGCCCTTCGCTTCCCAGAACAACTCGAACTCGCGCTTCGTGCCGAGGATGTCGAACGCATCACGGCGCGCGGAAAGCTCGTAGCATGCATCGGCATCGAAAACGGGTATCCGATGGGCAACGATCTCGGGCTCATAGAAGAGTTCTACCGGCGCGGTGCGCGGTACATGGGAATCACCCACAACAAACACAATCAGCTCGGTGATTCGCACACGCCTCAGGAACCACTCAATGGCGGGCTCACCGAGCTCGGCCGTAGCGCGATAGCCGAGATGAACCGCCTGGGCATCATGGTCGACGTCTCGCACACGTCGAAGCGCACGATGCTCGAGGCGGTCCGACACTCGAAGGCTCCCGTGCTCGCTTCGCATTCGGCGATTCACGCGATCTACGCACACGGCCGAAATCTCGACGACGAACAGCTCCGCGCTCTCGCTGCAGGAGGCGGCGTCGTGCAGGTCGTGGCGTTCGCGAGCTATCTGGACGACCCGAAGCGTCCGTCAAAACCGCGCGCGAGCGTCGTGGACCTCTGCGACCACATCGACCATGCGGTTCGTCTGATCGGTATCGATCACGTAGCGATCAGCTCGGACTTCGATGGCGGCGGTGGCATCGTCGGTTGGAACTCCGCTGCGGAGACCTTCGAAGTCACCCACGAGCTCCTACGCCGTGGTTATTCCAAGTCGGACATTGCGAAGCTGTGGTCCGGAAACACACTGCGCGTCTGGAAGGCCGTCGAAGAGCACGCACGTCGTCATTGAGCACGGCGTGCGAGCAGCACGACGACGAGGGCCACTACGCTCGTGAGCGTTCCCGTGATGACGAACACGAGCGCGAGCCCGATCCAAGAACACAACGCTCCGCCGACCATCGCACCGAGCGATACGGCGAGCGCCTTCGCCGAAAACGTGACCGCCATCGCAGCACCACGGTTCTCGGGTTGCGTCTCCGTCGCGGCAAGACCGAACCCGGCCGTATTCGAGCCCGCAGCCGCCCCGCCGAGCAACACGCGCACGACGACCAAGAGCGCGAACGCAGGCACGGCGGCGTGCAAGCCGAGAATCAATCCACTCACCACGGCACTCGCCCACAGGACTCGCCACGCGCCGACTCGATCGGAGAGCTGCCCCCACAGTGGCGTCGCGACGAGCGTGGCGATCGAAAGAACGGTGAACAGAGATGCCGCCATTGCCTTTGCAGCTTCGGGATCGTCCGAGCCCGTGACGTCACGCACGAACAACTCCATCTGCGGCGTCGTTGCCCCCAGCCCGAACTGCACGGCAACGAGCACGAGCAATGCGCGCCCGAGGACGGGCATCCTCAGGATGCGCAAGAAGTCGCCATACACGCCCCGTAGGACGACGCCAGGCGACCAACGTTCGTAACTCGAGAGCAGGCTCGCATCCTCGGTCGCGAACAACATCACGAGAAGTGCCGACACGGCAGCACTCGCAGCAACGACGACGAACACGACCCGCATACCGCAAGCAGGTCCCAATGCAGCTCCCAGGAGCGGGCCGAAGACGCTTCCTGCCGCCAACGCGGCTTGGAGGTTCCCCGCAACGCGACCTTGACGGGCGCGCGGAACCGAAACCGAGACGAGCGTGATGCTGGGAGGTATGAAACCCGAGAACACACCTTGGCACAGCCTCATCACGAAGAGCTGCAATGGTGTCGTCACGAACGCCATCGCACCGACGAAGACCGTGATGGCGAAGAGCGCACGCACGATCATCAACTTGTGCCCCAACCGATCGCTCAGCGAACCCCAGATCGGCCCCATGACTGCTGCTGCGAACGGAGCTGCGCCGAAGCACAGCCCCGACCACCACTCGACCGCATCGCGACTCTCGAGACCGAGCTCTTCGAGGAAGCTCGGAAAGAACGGTAAGAAGCTCATCATCGCGACCGCAGTCACGAGATTGGAGATGAAGACGACGATGTACGTTCGCTTCCACGCAGGCATTGGCACGAGCGTAGTCGGACGCACGGAAAACTGCGTATGACTTCGCGACTCTTATCAAACAGGGTCGGGACGGCGCGCGGCGTCACGCGCTTTCGTGACGCGCTTGCCGCGGAGCACACCGAGGCAGCCGACGAGAATGAGGGCGAGTCCAGCGATCGTGGTCTTTCCGACGGGTTCACCGCGCACGAGCGAACCGAGACAAAGGGCGATCGCAGGAGTAACGAACGCGATCAAACTCATCTTGTAGGCAGGTACCCACCGCAACAGCCAGAAGTAGAGCTGGAACGTCAGCACGGTTCCCGCGAGCGAGAGGTAGAGCACAGATCCGATCACTGTGGATGACATCGGGATGGCGCGGTCCCGTTCGACGAGCAACGCGCACGTCGACAGCAATATGGCGCCGAGGATCATCCCGTCCCGATTGAGGTAGGTCGCGGAGATTCCAGGGCCAGCGCGCTTGATCGCGACGGTTCCGATCGTGCACACGAGAGGCGAGAGCAGCAGGATGGCACCGGCCCGCGCAGCATCTTTGCCAATCGCGGCGAGATCGGTCTCGAACAACAACACGACACCGAAGAAGCCGACGCAGAACGCGAGCGCCTGCGCGAGTCGGAGGCGCTCGCCCGCCAAGAAGAAGTGCCCTACGAGCCCCATCATGAGTGGAAAGACTGCCCAAAGGACGCTGACGAGCCCTGAAGGCAAGACCGTCTCCGACCAGTAGACGATGCCGTACGACAGGGCGAAGTTGAACGTGCCTTGTTGCACGACGACGGCGAGCGGCGGGCGCACGCCGCCTTCTCGGCGGGCGAGAAACGGTGCGAGCGCGAGCAGTGCGACTGCTGCAACGACGAAGCGCGCCGCCGCGCTCGTGAACGGCGGCAGCTCGTCGAGTCCTTGTTTGATGACGACCCACGTGCTGCCCCAGATCACGCACAAGAGCGCGTAACACGACAGGATTCGAGCACGTGACGGTGACGACATGGCGCGGAACGGTATCACCTCGGCGGAAAATGTCCGCACCTTGCGTACACGCAGGACCGTTTTTCCAGCACTGCGATCGACCCATCGCTCTCGCGTCGGCGCTCAACCGAACCGCGATCCGGATAGGATCCGCACGCACCTAGTGTCCCCCGTCAGGAGTTCGTTGCATTTGTCGGGGCGGATCGACGCCCCTCGCTGCGTTGCACTCCCTCGACAGATCACCCGAACCCGGAGGAAGCATGCGCCCGATTCCCATCCTGTTGACCTTGTTCTCGATCGGAGGCGTCGCGCCGGAAGGCATCGTTGCCCAAACCGCGACGACGACGGACTACGGGCGATCCTCTGCAACCGGCGGTCACTTGCCCTACCTACCGCTCGCGGACTTCGCGAACAGCTTCGACTCGACGAGTGGCACATCCCGTGGCTATTGGTTTCGCTCCCCGACGTCGTGCGTCATCACGGGACTCAGCGTCGAGAACGAGGCGAATCGATCACGGCAGAGTGCAGCGCTTTTCATCCTCGGATCCGCACCACCGGTGTATCCGGCGTTCCACTACACGACGGCGAGTGAAGTGCGTGCATTCGTGCTGGACGGCGCGGCGAACACGGTCCAGAACTTCGCACCGGTCGTCGTGCGTGCAGGCGATGTCATCGCAGTCCTCGGAGGCACCGGAGATGGCGTCTCGACGACGCTCACGACTTCGTACTCGCTCGGAGCGATGAGGTCGAATGTGCTGGGCTTCAATGTCGTAGCACGACGGATCCTCACGCAGAACATCTTGCGCGACAACATCGCGAAGGGAGCCGGGCTCGGCCTCGCGACCGAAGGCGTCGGCGACGGCCCGTGTGGACGTGTTCGTCTGTACGTGAGCGGTCAGGATGCGTACGGCCCAGCGCCACACCTCGTGGCCGCGAGTGCGCCCGTACTCGGTGGAACCGCAAAACTCGAACTCTACTCGGGGATCGCGTCGCCGCAGATCGGGCTCTTGTTGATGGCAGGTGGTCGGCTACCCGGCCTCCCGACGCCCTACGGCGACCTCAACATCACGCTACCGTTCTACATCACACTGCCGATTCCTCTCGGCAACGTGATGAAGAGCGGCAGCGCGAGCATCCCGATACCGAACGACGACAATCTCGCCGGCGTCATCGTGGACTGGCAAGGCGTCGTACTCGACTTCGCCACTCCTCTGCACGGCATGTCGAACGGCGTCGAGTGGCGGCTCGGAAAGTAGTCGCGTCGATCAGCGGCAGCCACCGCCGCGCCAGAAGCGCCCCCAGCGCCGTGGCCTGCAAGGACTCCAGCAATCGGCGACGATGCAGCCAGTCAGTGGGAAAACGGCGAACGCTGCGATGGCGAGCATCAGAAGGCGCCTCGTGCGCCCCTTGGGCATACGGATTCTCATGACCAGCGATCACGCAAGGAGCGGGCCAACGGCGCTTCCTTGCGTAAAGGCCTGCTCGCAACGGCGATAGGGGCACGAGCGGCCGGGAAGCCCTGTCCCCCGAAAAGGTCAGGATGACCCGCCTGCGCAGCGGAACCGAGCCCGAGGCGCGAGCGTGCTGAGTCGATCGACGCGCTGTTCGCACTCCTTTGGGGCGCGCTACTCGGCGTAGTCCTCGAGCGGCGGGCAGATGCAGACGAGATTGCGGTCGCCGTAGACGTTGTCCACGCGCGACACCGCCGGCCAGTACTTGCCGTCCTTCAAGGACGCGGCGGGGAACGCCGCCTTGTGGCGACTGTAGGGTCGGTCCCAAGAATCGCTCGAGACGACCTCAGCCGTGTGCGGTGCGCGCTTCAAGACGTTGTCCGCTGCATCCGCCTTGCCGGCTTCGATTTCGCGGATCTCGTTGCGGATCGCGATCATCGCGTCGCAGAACCGATCGAGCTCTTGCTTCGACTCGCTCTCCGTGGGCTCCACCATCAGCGTTCCGGACACCGGCC
>JAGQQW010000619.1 GCA_020426005.1 Planctomycetota bacterium
CGGCTGGTGGCGCCCCGATTTCGTGCTGCTGATGCTCGTGTCGACCGTGGTCGACTTCGTCTGCGGCAAGCGCATCGTCGCCGGGCGCGCCGAGGGCAAGGACCCACGCCTCTGGGTGTGGGTCTCGTGCTGCCTGAACCTGGGGCTGCTGGGCTACTTCAAGTACGCCAACTTCGGCGTCGAGACGCTGAACGCGCTGCTCGCGCAGGGGGGCTTCCACGAGGTCGCCTGGACGAAGGTGGTGCTGCCGGTCGGCATCAGCTTCTACACCTTCCAGACGCTCAGCTACACGATCGACGTGTATCGCGGGCAGGCCGAGCCGGTGAAGTCCTTCATGGACTTCATGTGCTACGTGGCCATGTTCCCGCAGCTCGTGGCGGGCCCGATCGTGCGCTACAACACGATCGCGGAGCAGCTCCACACGCGCACGCACACGGTCGGCAAGTTCTACCGCGGCGTGCTCGCGCTGCAGGCCGGTCTGGTCAAGAAGCTGCTGATCGCCGACGTGCTGGCCGAGCTGGC
>JAGQQW010000620.1 GCA_020426005.1 Planctomycetota bacterium
CCCGGCGACGGGCCCCATCGACAGGTCCTCGACGGGCTTGCCCTTGGGTCGACCGAGGTGCGAGCAGACGATCAGCCGAGCGTCGCGCTCGAGCAGCGCGCGGATCGTCGGCAGCGCGGCGCGGATGCGAGTGTCGTCGCCGACCTCGCGGGCGTCGCCCTCGCCTCGGAGCGGAACGTTGAAGTCGACGCGCACGAGCACGCGGCGGTTGTCGACGTCGAGGTGTTCGAACGCGGGCAGGGTCGGGATCGCCATCGGCCCCGCCATAACGCATTTCGCCCGTCCAGGTCACCCCGGGTCGGGCGAACGGGACGGGCGGGTGCGAGGCGAGCGGTCTTCGAAGCTCGCGCGGGTCTACTCGGCGGGGAGCAGGTCTTCCTTGGTCTTGAGATCCGAGGACAGCAGGCTCAGGAGCTCCGCCGAGACGCCGATGATCTGCTCGCGGGTGTAGCCTTGGTCTTGCATGTGCCGGAACACGGTGCGGGCAAAGACCGGGACGCGGCGGGGGTCGTGCGAGGGTT
>JAGQQW010000621.1 GCA_020426005.1 Planctomycetota bacterium
GACCTCGCCGAGGCCGTTGCCGAGCGGCGCTTCCGTGAGGACCTGCTCTACCGCCTGCGGGTGCTCGAGATCACGCTGCCGGCGCTCGCCGAGCGACCGAGCGACCTGCCGGCACTCTGCGCCTATCTGCTCGCGCGCGTGGCCGCCCGCCGCGAGCTGGCGCTGTCGGAGGAGGCACTGCGACTGCTGCGACGCCATTCATGGCCCGGCAACGTGCGCGAGCTACGCAACGTCCTCGAGCACGCGGCAGCGGTCTGCAGCGGGCCGCTGATCCTGGCGCAGCACCTGCCCGCCGAGCTGCGCGCTGCGGCCGACGAGGGCGGCAACGAATCGCCGATGCTCGACGCGGTGCTGCACGAATGGGTCGAGACCCGCCTCGCTGCCGGCGCCGACTACGAAGCGCTGCACCAAGAGCTCGAGGGCAAGCTGCTCGCGACCCTGCTGCCGCGCTACGGCGGCAAGCCGACGCTGCTCGCACGCGCGCTCAACATGAACCGCGCGACGCTGCGCAAGCGCCTGCG
>JAGQQW010000622.1 GCA_020426005.1 Planctomycetota bacterium
CCATCGTGTCACCCTCCTCACTCGGTCAGGCGCGCCCGGCTTCGCTCCCCACAAGTAGCGCCGGATCGAGCTGAGGGCAAAACCGTTCTGGACGTCCAGAGTTTGAACGTCACGGCTCAGCTTCCGAACGCCGCCGAACAAGTCGGAAAGCGCGCCGTTGTTTCAGTCCCGGCACGAGGTTAGCGTCGAACCACCCTTCCGACCGAGGGCTGCACCACCCGTATGGGCTGGCTGAGAATGCTGGGGTCGGCGGTTCAAATCCGCCCCTGCCCACCATCGCAAGTTCGCGTCGAAGGCATCTTCCGGAGCTTGCCCTGCCGCGCCGGGACAACCGGCGACAGACGACGCCTACGCGACCGACGTCGCTCGCTGGGTCGCGAACGACCGCCAGCCAACCGACGACGAAGACGCACTGGCCGTCCCGGACGTCCTCGCCTCCACTGCGGACCGCACACCTTGGGATGAGGTCCAGCCCGTGCCCGCGGCGGTCGTCCGCGCCACGTTGCCGACTCTGGGTTCGA
>JAGQQW010000623.1 GCA_020426005.1 Planctomycetota bacterium
CCAAGCTTGGGCGCGAGGTCGCGGTTAAGCTCATTGCTAGCCACCGACTCAATTCACCTCAAGCTGCAAAGCGATTCGAAGCAGAGATGCGGGCCGTTGGTCAGCTCAGTCATCCCAGTATCGTTGTTGCGCACGACGCTCGTGAAGTCGATGGGGTCGCCGTGCTGGTTACCGAGTATATCGCTGGTCTTGACCTCGCGGAAGTTGTTCGTCGAACAGGTCCTCTTTCGATCCCCGATGCTTGCGAAATATTGAGACTTGTAGCGCAAGCACTCGATTACATCGCAGCCCAAGGATTTGTCCATCGCGACGTCAAACCATCGAACATCATGTTATCTGCCAAGGGGCAGTTGAAAATCCTGGACCTAGGACTCGCGCGTTACGTCAATCAGGAGGATGCCGGAGGTATGACCGGCACAGGACAAATCATGGGAACGATTGATTACGCGTCACCAGAACAAATCAGCGCCAGCCACGATGTTGACTTGCGTAGTGATGTCTATTCTCTCGGTTGCACTTT
>JAGQQW010000624.1 GCA_020426005.1 Planctomycetota bacterium
CCGGCTTTGAACTTCCGGATGAACGCCTCTTCCTGACGAATCTTGTCGCGCTGCTTGTCGTAGACCCGCGCCTGCGTCAGTTGCCGCTCATTGCGAAGCTCGATGTATTTGTGGTAGTTGCCGGGATATTCGCGGATGACGCCGCGCTCGACCTCCACGATCCGCGACACCACCCGGTCCAGCAGCCAGCGGTCGTGTGACACGACGAGCACGGCGCCGGTGTATTCATCGGCGAGGAAATTCTCGAGCCACTGCCGGCCGTGGATGTCGAGGTGGTTGGTCGGTTCGTCGAGCAGGAGAAGGTCCGGTGCTTCGAGGAGAAGCTTCGCGAGGCCGAGCCGGCCTTTCTGTCCGCCGGAGAGCGAACCGACCTTCTGCGAGAACTGCTCATCGACGAATCCGAGTCCGTGGAGCATGGCGTCGATGCGATGGTCGATGGCGTAGCCGCCCGCGGCCTCGATCTCCGATTCCAGCCGGACCTGCTGTTTGAGGAGCTTGTCGAGCCCATCGCCGTCGG
>JAGQQW010000625.1 GCA_020426005.1 Planctomycetota bacterium
CCTGACGTCGGCGAGGAATCTGCGTGGATTCCTCGCCGACGTGAACGGGCAGGTCAGCAGGGGTGGGCCGGGATCAGTGCTTGAACTGTCGCTCACCGGTGAAGACCATCGCCACCCCGAGCTCGTCGGCCTTGGCGATGTTCTCCTCGTCGCGGACCGAGCCGCCCGGCTGGACGATCACGGCGACGCCGGCCGCCGCCGCCGCCTCGATCCCGTCGGGGAACGGGTAGAACGCATCGCTGGCGCAGGCCCCGCCGGCCGCCCGGCCGGCGGCCTTGTCGGCGGCGATCTGACCCGCCTCCACCCGGTTCTGCTGCCCGGCGCCGATCCCCCACGCCACGCCGTCCTTGGCGAGCACGATCGAGTTCGACGTGACGGCGGCGCAGATGCGGAACGCCAGCTCGGCGTCGGCCAGCTCGGCCGCCGTGGGCACCCGCTTCGTGACGACCGACCACGCATCTGGGGTCGACGTCACCCGGTGCGGCTCCTGCACGAGCCACCCACCCGAGATCGGG
>JAGQQW010000626.1 GCA_020426005.1 Planctomycetota bacterium
GTGGGGACCACTTCAGAATAACCGGGAACGATGAGAATATCGTCGAATGTAAAACCGCTTGCGATGACTTCGCTGCCCACCATAATGCTTTTGACTCCTTCGGGACCCCTCGTCGATTGGAATCTATCATTTCTACCACACAAACCCTCCTCTTCCAAGGAACAGGGAGATTCACCGTGACAATCGGAGTTGGGGGGGGGCAGGCCCCAAGATCCAAAACCCCTTGACATCAATCCCCATCCTTCATACTTTTCCCTCGCAAGTCAAAGAGGCCCAGATAGCTCAGTCGGTAGAGCGCGTCCTTGGTAAGGACGAGGTCACCGGTTCAAACCCGGTTCTGGGCTCCATTTCTTCCACTAACCGACATGCCGACACTCTTCCTGATCGAGGATGAACTTAAACTCAGAAAACTCTTAGTCCGTTCGTTGACCGACCGGCCGCAATGGGAGGTCCACGCCTTTGAGACAGCCGAGGAGGCGCTCCTCAAATCCAAAGAAATCCTACCTGACCTGAT
>JAGQQW010000627.1 GCA_020426005.1 Planctomycetota bacterium
GATGCCGTTGGGCCGGGCGATGACGCCGCGGAAGCGGTCGCCGTCGCGCCCGGCGAAGCCGAGCTTCTCGAGGCTCATCAGGCCCCGCTCCTTGTCGAGCAGACGCATGACGATCGTCTCGCCGTGGCTCGATGGCAGCACCGAGGTGCGGATGTCGATCGGGCGGTTGCTGCCGTCCTGGTCGCGGCTGACGAACGAGATGCGCCCGTCCTGCGGCTTGCGCTTCTCGGCGATGTCCAGCCCGGCCATGATCTTCAAGCGCGAGGTCAGCGGCGCCAGCAGCGTCATCTCGAGCGACGCCACTTCGCGCAGCACGCCGTCGACGCGGTAGCGGATGCGCACCCGCTGCTGGAACGGCTCGACGTGGATGTCGCTGGCCCGCTGCTGCAGCGCCTCGTCGATGGTCCGCTGCACCAGGCGGATGATCGGCGCGTCGTCGTCCTCCTTGCCGCCCGCTGCGCCGCCGGTCTTGCCGGCGCTCGCCCCGGCAGGCCCGGCCTTGCCGGTGGCCTTG
>JAGQQW010000628.1 GCA_020426005.1 Planctomycetota bacterium
GGTAGTCGGCGACGTCGGGGATCGCGCCGCCCGAGGTCAGCGCCGCGAGTCGCGCGCCGCGGCGCGCGCGCAGCATCCCGCCCACGCGGTCGCGGTGCACGTAGGCGGCGCGGCGACCGCGGCCGGTCTCGATGCCGTCGGCGACGAGCGTGACGACCGCGTCGAAGGTCTCGCGCGAGAGCGAGGCGAAGGGCCAGGCGCGCCGCACGAGCTCGAAGAGTGCGGTCTCCTTCCAGGGCTCGGCCGCACAGGCCGCGACGATCTGCTGGGCCAGGATGTCGAGGGGGGCATCGGGCGGCCGCACGCGATCGAGGCGCCCCTCGCGCACGCCGCGCAGGAGCCCCGCGCACTCGACGAGCTCGTCGCGGGTGAGCGGGTAGAGCCTTCCCTTCGGCGTGCCGCCGCGGAAGTGGCCCGAGCGACCGACGCGCTGGAGGAAGGTCGCGAGGCTGCGGGGCGAGCCGATCTGGCAGACGAGCTCGACCGGGCCGACGTCGATGCCGAGCTCGAGGG
>JAGQQW010000062.1 GCA_020426005.1 Planctomycetota bacterium
ATCCGCGAAGCGAACGGCGCGCTGCGCCGGATCCCGGGTGCGCTCGAGGGCGAGATCCCTCTCGAATGGATGCCCGACGGGAAGCACCTGCTCGTCAATCGGGCGGCGGACGACCCGTTCGGCGGTCGAGAACTCGCGGTGCTCGCCACCGATTCGGCCGAACCGCAGGCAGCCAAGCGCCTCTTCAAGGCGTCCGCTCGGACCGCCGCCGTCTCGCCGGACGGCAAGCGCGTGCTGTTCATCCGAAAGGGCCGGCCCTCGAGCCGCCGCGGCTACGTCGGCGCGGCGGCCGGCCAGCTCTGGCTCGCGACGCTCGGAGACGACGGATCCGCCCCCAAGTTCGAGCGCTTGTCCCCGGACGCCGCGGACGCGAACAACGAGGAGTACGCATCCCCCACGTGGCTCTCGAACGACGAAATCCTCTTCTTGCACCAACAGAACGGCGTCCGTGACCTCGTGCGCCGTGACCTACGCGGCAGTGATCGCCACCTCACGACCCACGTCACGACGTTCTACGGGAGCGACGACCGGAGCGATGCCGGTGTCGAAGCGCCCAGCCTCGCTCGAGGACCGCGACGCGTCGTCTATCGCAAGGGCTTCGACCTCTGGTTCCAGGATCTCGACGTCGAGGCGGAGCCGCGCAAGATCGAGATCCGCGCACTCGACGGGATCAAGCATCTCGCGACCGAACGCCGCTCGGAGAAGGCGGCCTCGGAGGTCGCATGGACGAAGGACGGCAAGCAAGTCGCGTTCGTCGCGGGCGGCGATTTGTGGGTCATGGATCGCATCCTCAAAGATCCCGTGCGCGTGACGACGAGCGCCGAAGAGGAGCGCGAACCGCTCTTCGACGACGCGGGCGACCGCCTCTACTTCTGCTCGGACCGGGAAGGGCACGAACCGGACATCTGGTATGCGACGCGCAAGGACGCGGACAAGCCGTGGTTCTTGCAGACGGGCTTCGAGCTGACGCGCGTCACGAACGACACCGACGAAGAACGCGGGCTAGCATGGTCGCCCGACGGGAAACGCCTCACGTTCGTGCGACGTGGCGACCTGATCCATACCGACCTCGACGGCAAGGGCGCGGTCGTCGTCGACCGCGGCTGGGACGACCCGAGCTACGACTGGTCGCCCGACGGCAAGTACGTCGTCTTCGCGCGCAACGACAGCGACTTCAACTCGGACATTTGGATCGCCAATGCCGACGGCTCGGGTCGTGTCGTGAATCTCTCGCGGCATCCCGACAACGACTACGAGCCCACGTGGTCCCCCGACGGCGGCCGCATCGCATGGGTCGGCCGGCGTGAAGACGGCGAACGTGATCTCTTCTACGTGCACCTCGACCCCAAACTCGAGGAGCAGACCGAACGCGAACGCACGATCGAGAAAGCGCTCGAAGCCTTGAAGAAAGGCAAGAAGCCAGCCGGCAAGGGGCCATCGAAGAAGGACGGCAAGGAAGCCGGAGACGCGGACAAGAACGCTGCCAAGGAACCCAAGAAGGACGACGGCACGGCCGACGACCAAGACGAGAAGGGTGAGAAGAAGAACGACGACGAGAAGAACACGAAGAAGCCCGAGGTGAACCTCGTCGTGGACGAGATCCACGACCGTATCCACCGCATCCGCGTCTCGGGAAGCGAGCGCGGCCTCCTGTGGTCGCACGATGGCAAGGAGCTCTGGTTCCAGGCATCGATCGACGGAAAGTCCGGAGCGTACGCGATCACGTTCCCCGACAAGCTCAAGCCTGCGTTCAAGGTCGCGACGGTGCCCAGTTCCCCCCGCGTGCTCGCTGACAAGTCGGTCGTCGGGCATGTGCGCGGGGTCCCCGCAGCGCTCGAGAAGGACAAGGTCACGACCTTCGCGTTCGATGTCCACAACGTGTGGGACTGGCAAGCTCGGCGTGTCGCGGTACTCCGCCAAGTCTGGCGCGCCATGCGCGAGCGCTTCTACGACCCGGCAATGAATGGACTCGACTGGGACGCCGTCGGCAAGCGATTCGAGTCCCTCGCCTCCGAGTGCATCTGGCCCGACCAATTCGAACTCGTCGCCAATGCGATGCTCGGAGAACTCAACGCATCGCACATGGGATATCGCGGCGCCCCACGCCCTGGAATGGCGAACGAAGCCGCGAAGCCGGCGTGGCGTCCGCAGGTCTGGCACCTCGGCCTCGTCTTCGATCCAGCCGCAGGCGGTCCCGGCCTCCTCGTCGAGCGTTCCTTGCGAAAAGGCCCTGCGCGTCGCTTCCGGTCGCGTATCAAGGACGGCGAACGCGTCGTCAAGATCGATGGCCATGATGTCGATGCGTCGACCGATGTCGCGGCACTCCTGTATCGCGACACGCTGCACATGGTCGACGTCGTCGTGCGCGACGAGAAGGGCGAAGAGCGTACGGTCACGATCGAACCCGTCACGGCAGCGCGAGCACGTGGACTGATCTACGACGATTGGGTTCAGCGAACTCGCGAGACCGTCGATCGCCTGTCGGGCGGCAAGCTCGGGTGGCTCCACATCCGCGGCATGAACATGTTCAGCTTCTCGCAGCTCGAGGAGGACATCTATGCAGCAGGTGCCGGAAAGGAAGGCCTGCTCATCGACGTGCGCTGGAACGGCGGCGGTTCGACCGCCGACCATGTGCTCACGGTCCTCTGTCAGCCCGAGCACGCGATGACCATCCCGCGTGGCGGTTCCGAGTCGGGCTACCCGCAGGATCGCAAGGTCTACGCAACTTGGAACAAGCCGATCGTCTTGCTCTGCAACGAACGCAGCTTCTCCAATGCCGAGATCCTCAGCCACGCGATCAAGACCCTCGGTCGTGGACGCGTCGTCGGTGAGCGGACAGCGGGCGGAGTGATCTCGACCGGCGGCGCGCGCCTCATGGACGGCAGCTTCGTCCGCATGCCGTTCCGCGCGTGGTTCCTTTCGCGGGACGGCTCGGACATGGAACTCAACGGCGCGATGCCGGACCTCCGGGTCCAGATCCAGCCTGCCGACGAAGAGGCCGGACGCGACCCGCAGCTCGAGACCGCGGTCCAAACCCTGCTCGAAGACGTGAAGCGCGCCAAGATGGAACCGCGCCCGTCGCCGCGATATCGCAGCGGTCGCAACGGCTGACCACGACCACGTGGCGCGCGTGTGCGTTCTTCCACGCGCTGCTACGCTGGAGGGCCCCCATTCCGAACATGATCGGAGCCTTCCGTATGACGCCGTGCATCACTCTCGCGTTCTCGCTCGTCGCTCTTGCATGCCCCGCTCCCCAAGACGGTCCCGAGCCGGAGTTCGGGTTCCCGCCCACACTCGAAGAAGCGCGCGGTGAAGGCGGACACGCGACGGTCGGTCCGCTCAACGTCGGCAAGAACCTGCGGATGAACGGCGACAACACGCAGACCTTGCAGAACGAATACAGCCTCGCGATCAATCCGACCGACCGTCAGAACTTCCTCGCGAGCTCGAACGACTATCGCAATGGCGTGCCGATCCTCGGTCACTATGCGTCGCTCGACGGTGGCAAGACTATCGTCTCCGACGGTGTCTTGCCGCTCGCCGGGTGGCAGAACTCCGGCGACCCGGCCGTCGCGTTCGATGGTTTCGGTAACGGCTACATCATGGGACTGCACTTCAATCGCAGTCCGTTGACGGGCGCGCTCTTCATCCACAAAACGCGCGACGGTGGCCGCACGTTCGATGCGCCGAAACTCGCGTTCGCGGCAGCGGGCAACCTCCCCGACAAGCCCTACATCACGATCGACCAAC
This sequence comes from Planctomycetota bacterium, assembly GCA_020426005.1. Classification (GTDB taxonomy): domain Bacteria; phylum Planctomycetota; class UBA1135; order UBA1135; genus JACKHW01. Next base: position 3,751 of record JAGQQW010000062.1, read on the forward strand.
GGACGAGCGGAACATACGCTGGTTCGATCTACATCACGTTCACCGGTTTCTACTCGGCGCCGTCGGGCTTGCAGTGCGTCTCGTCCCGTGACGGTGGCGCGACGTGGTCCAGCCCGGTCGCCATCGGTTCTGGCCAAGGCACGAGTCCCGCGATCGGCCCGAACGGCGAGGTCTACGTCAGTTGGTATTCGACGACGACGATCCAGTTTCGCGCGTCGACGAACGGAGGAACCTCGTTCGGCCCGACGCGCACCGTCGCCCCGATCGTGCGGATTCCCAATCGCCTGTCGCCCACCTCCTTCCGCGCCTACTCCTTCCCCACGACCGCGGTCGACCGGAGCAACGGTCCGTTCCGTGGCCGCATCCACGTGAGCTGGGCGAGCATGAACGGCAGCACCGCCGATGTCTTCGCGTGCTACAGCGACAATGCCGGCGCAACATGGTCGACACCGAAGGTCGTCAACGACAGCAGCACCGGCGATCAATTCATGCAGTGGATGGCGGTCGACGAGTCCGGCGCCGTCTTCTGCTGCTGGCAGGATCGGCGCAACGACATCAACAACCGAAAGCACGAGTGCTTCGCGAGCGCTTCCTTCGACGGTGGCGTGACCTGGACGAAGAACTGGCTCGTGAGCGAAACACAGAACGACCCGGGATCGAGCGGCTTCATCGGTGACTACAACGGACTCGACGCGCTCGCGGGGCGCGCCTTCGCGACGTGGGTCGACTTCCGCAACGGCAGTCAGGATGCCTACACCGCCGCGGTACAGGCCGATCTCGAATTTGCGCCCGTCACGTTGAGTGCCGCTGCCGGCGGAACGGTCGACCTCCCGATCAAGGCAGGCCCTGCTCGCGTCGGTCAGTACTACTTGTTGGTCGCGAGCCTCGGCACCAACGCCGGCTACAAGCTCGGGGACGCGACGTTCTTCCTCGACCTCGATCCACTGTTCGTGCTCTCGGCAACCGTGCCCAACCAAGGCCCGTTCGTGAACACGTTCGGAGTTCTCGGCGCCGGCGGATTCGCGACGCCTTCCCCCAAGTTCGCCGCAACTCCCGGCTTGCTCGCAAGCCTCGCGGGGCAGTCGATCTCGTTCGGCTACGTGCTGCTCGACAAGCAGCGATTCACGTATGGCAGCAACCCGGTGACGGTGCGCGTGACGAACTGAATCGAGCGTTCTTCACCACACCTTGCGTCGCAGCACTCACCCACTCGCTCGATTCGAAGGTAGCAACCCATGGCACTGGCATTCGTACTCCCAATCCTGCTCCAAGCACTCCCGGGCAACGTGAGCGACAGTCTGCGGCTCAACGGCGATACCGGGAATCAGATCCAGAACAGCATTCACATCGCGATCAACCCCACGGACCGCTCGAACTTCCTCGCGACGTCGGCTGACTTCCGCAGCGGCAACCCGGCGCTCGGGCACTACGCATCGTTCGACGGCGGCAAGTCGATCGCGGTCGACGGCACGCTGAATCTATCCGGTTATCGCTACGCGCAATGGCCATCCGTGGACTTCGACGGCTTTGGACATGCCTACATCGTCGGCCTCCACAGCACCTACGGGAACGCGATCATGGTGCACATCACGCGCAACGGCGGTCGCAGCTTCCTGCCGCCCTTGACGGTGCACAAAGTGGTCGGTGAGTTCGCGTCGTCTCCCTTTGTCGCCGTCGATCAACGCACCAGCGGCACGCATGCGCGCTCGATCTACATCACATACGGCACGAGCGACTTGATCACGAGGCAGACCGTGATGCTCGTCCATTCCCGCACCGGCGGTGTGTCGTGGAGCACGCCTATCGTCGTGGACTCGTTGCCGTATGACAGAGGATACGCACAGAGCCACGCTGTTGGACCCAACGGCGAGTTGTACGTGTCTTGGATTCACGGCAAGTCCGTGTATCTGCGCGCTTCTACGGATGGTGGCAACACGTTCGGACCGCGACGCGTCCTCGGCGCAATTGCTCCCATCCAGAACGTGATGCCGCCGACAGCATTCCCTTGCTGGAGCTACACAAGAACGGCCGTCGACCGAAGCGCAGGCCGGTATCGCGGACGGGTTCACGTGTGTTGGGCAAGCATCATCGGTGGCTCGACCGATATCTTCGCGACGTACAGTGACGACGGTGGAGCCAACTGGTCGACGCCGCAGATCGTCAACGATGGACGGAGCAACTATCAGTTCATGCAAGACATCGACGTCGACGAATTCGGCACGACGTACTGCAGTTGGCTCGACCGACGCAACGCCCCGCACAAACACGAGTGCTTCGCGAGCGTGTCGTACGACGGCGGTACGACTTGGTCGAGCAATCGGCTCGTGAGTGATACGAGCAACGACCCCGGACCGACGACCATGATGGGTGCTTACTGCGGGATCGCAGCGAGCCAAGGCCGCGCATTCGCGACTTGGGTCGACTATCGAAGCGGGACGCAAGACGCGTACTGCGCTGCACTCCAGACGGACCTCGAGTACGCACCCGACACGATCCGGGCCTCGACTGGCGGTACGATCACGATGCCTGTGAGGGCCGGATCTGCACACCGCGGCGCGACCTATTTCTTGCTCGCGAGTTTTGGCACGAACGCGGGATACCCGGTCGGCACGTCGACGTTCTTCCTCGACATCGATCCACTGATGGCGCTGTCGGCAGGGGCGCCCAACTCCGCGATGTTCTCGAAGACGCTCGGCACCCTGGATGCGCAGGGGTTCGCGAGCCCGGCACCGAGCTTCGTGGCTCCACCGTCCGTCCTGACACCACTCGTCGGGCGATCGATCTCGTTCGGCTACCTGTTGTTCCGTGGCACGAACATCATCTACGGCAGCAACCCCGTGACCGTGGGCGTCGTCAACTGACTTCATGAACCGACCGTGACCGATCCAGAACGCCGCGACGACTTCATACCGCTTCCCGAGCGGTACGCCCCCACCTGTTCGCCTGACGACGCGGCGCGCGCGTTCTACGAGGTCATGCGTTCGCGGCGGAGTGTGCGCGAGTTCAGTGATCGCCCTGTCGATCGCGCGACGATCGAATGGATCGTCCGCGCCGCGACGACGGCACCGAGTGGCGCCAACAAGCAGCCCTGGCGCTTCGTCGCGGTCAGTGACGCCGAACTCAAACGCGAGATCCGAGTGGCGGCCGAGGCCGAAGAACGCGAGTTCTACGCGCGGCGCGCCAATGCGGAGTGGCTCGCGGATCTCGCACCGTTCGGCACCGACGAGCACAAGGACTTCCTCGAGATCGCACCCTGGCTCATCGTCGTCTTCAAAGTCGTCAAGGACGACGACGGCGGACAGATCTACTACGCCGACGAGAGCGTCGGATTGGCAACGGGACTCTTGCTCGCTGCCGCCCATCACGCAGGACTCGTCACGCTGACGCACACACCGAGTCCGATGAAATTCTTGCGCGAGATCCTCGGCAGATCCGCGAACGAACGCCCCTGGCTCCTGATCCCGATCGGCTATCCGCGCGACGATTGTCGCGTTCCCCGTCGAGCTCTCTGGCGTAAGCCGATCGAAGACGTCCTCACGTTCGATCGCGAGAGGCGGCGTGAAACCGACACATCTGGGAACGGCTGAATCGATGAAGACCAGAATCACGATCGTGGGATTGCTCCTGGGCATCGCGTAGACACCACTCGCCGTCCGCGCCCAGGATGCGCCCGAGGAACCGAGCACTGCAGCCGTTCGCGAGTTGTTGCGGATCATGCGGATCGACGATCCGGAGCGGCGCCAAGACGAGGTCCGCGACATCGCGAAGACGTCCAAGGCGAGCATCGCGGGTTGGGAAGCGGCCATCGCGAAGCTTCCGCGACCGTGGTTTCCCGAAGAGCGCACGGGCACGTTCGAGGCCGAAGTACCGCTCTGGGGAGGACACGTCGCGGAGGTGCTGACGACGAAGATCGTCGTGCACCGTCCGGCAAATCTACGAGCAGGGTCCCTCGTACCGCTCGTCGTCTCGAGCCACGGATCGGGAGGCGTCGCCGAGAGTGCTGTCTTGGCATGGCAACGCATCGCAGAACGCGACGGTCTGATCGTCATCGGCGCGACCGAGCAACTGAAGAACGAAGGGCACATGGGATCGGACCACGAGCGGCTCACGGCGGTCTCGTTGCGTCGTTGGGCACTCCTCCACTTGCCCGTGGATCCGAACCGCGTCTTCAAGACCGGAGTCAGCCGCGGCGGTCACATCACGTGGGACGTCACGACGCGCTTTCCCGACCTTTGGGCAGGAGCCGCTCCCTTCGTCGGCGGTCCCCGCCTCGATCCGACCGGCGGCATCAACAACCTGCGCCTCGTCGAGAATCTCGTACCGATGTCGATCCGAGATCTCCAAGGCGAAGGCGACGATCCGGGACTGATCTTCAACCTGAAGCTCGCGTTCCAGGCGCTCGACAAGTTCGGCGCCAAGGACGCCAAGCTCGACCTCCAGAAGGGACACGGCCACAGCTACGATCCGCGCGCCGTGGAGTGGGATCGCTTCTTCAAGATCCAACGCGATGCCGTACCGGAACGCATCGTGTTTCGGAGCGTCGATCTTCGTCAAGCGCGCTGCCATTGGTTGCACATCACCAAATTCGATCCGGCGATCGTGAAGGACGCGTATCGCCCCCAAGCCAAAGCATCGGTCTGGAACCGACTCGACAACAACGGCAAGAAACGCTGGGTCGCGGAGGACGCAGACAAGCACACTGCCCGCGTCGCGATCCACATCGATCGCAATCGGAACGACAAGGCAAACGAGTTGACGCTCGTCGTCGACGAAGCCCGTGGGGTTCGGTCCATGGAGGCTCTACTCCCACGAGCGCTGTGGCCGACGCAGGACAGGCCGAAACTCTTCGTGAAGCGCGGAAGCACGCGTCGCGCGGCCACGGTCCGAGAAGACTTGGAACTCTGGCTCCGCGACCTCGTTGATCGGGCGGATCCGCGGACGGCCGCCGTCGTGCGCTGTCCACTCTGACCCTCAGGCCGCACTTCCAAGGTGTCCAACATGCTGCGCCACACAGCCTTCGTCCTCCTGGCAGCTTGCTGTTACCGCTCTACGTCGGCACAGATTCCCGTCCCCACACCCAAGGCGAGCGATGCGGGCACGATCGAGGTCGAGCGCGCAAAACCGCCGATGGAGGATCGGGTCACCGCAGAGCGCGAGCGCAATCTCGCCACATACGACCGCGACTACATCCCCGCGAGGGAACGCCTCCACGAGCAGCACCGCGGCAAGTGGGTCGCCATCGTGTCGGGCAAGCTCGTGCCGCGCGGACCTCAGGGGCAGATCGAGCCGACGAAGGACCTCGCGGACCTCGACCGTCAGACCCGTTCGTCGTTTCCGAAGGCGAAGCAGCGCTTCATGATCCGCATCGGGGACGAAGGCGACCAGACTTGGGGCCTCGGCATGTCGAACAAGCGCTTCACGATCGGGAGCGGCTTCCTGATCGGAATCGCGAAGGGATTCCAGCACGCGGCAGCCGGTGGCTTCTGGATCGTCGACGGCGACACGAAGACCAGTGTGTGGAGCGGCGCGCAGGATCACGATACCGCTCCGTTCGTGAGTGCAGCCAGCCAGCCACGCCGCAAAGCGATCTCGAAGTCGACCGACCCCGTGTCGGAGCCTGGATCCGATACTCGCATCGAAAAGCAGATCCCGTTGCTCTTCACCAATCTCTGCGAAGGCACTGCGCTGCTCGGCGCCGAGAGTTTGACCGATTTCGAGGTCGAACTGTGGGAGCTGCCGGGTCACGTCCGTGTGAATGGGCTGTCGCGTCGCGGAAATCTGCGGCGGGTGTGGGTGCACTTTCGGTTCGGTGGAACGAAGTACGCATTCGTTCAGCACGTCGCGCTCTGGCCGGCTCCTCGTGAACGCGGCGTCGAACGCATGCCATAGGCTGCTATCCTCGGCCCGATGTCTGCTCGTCACTGGGCCTCCAATCGCCGGCTCCCGCTCGTCCGTCTCCTGCTCCTCGGTCCACCTGCGCTCCTCGGGCTATCGAACGCGTCGTGCGGCTCGCACGCCGCTCGTGCCGACCTCGTCACACCGACGAACGAGGGACCGGTCGAACGCGCGCGAAAGCTCGACTCGACACCTGCTCAGGATCGTTGTCGAGCCCTGATCGAAGTCGGCTTGACCCGGGGACGTGCCTGGCAGTACTTGGACAGCCTCCTGAAGGCTGCTCCGAAGCGGCTCGCGGGATCGCCTGGCGACGCCGAAGCAGTGGCCTGGGCAACGACGACCATGCGCGAGATCGGCCTCGAGAACATCCGCGCCGAACCCGTCACCGTGACCCACTGGGAACGTGGCCCTGTAGAACGAGTGCAACTCGGCACCGAGAGCGGTGATGTCGACATCCCATGCACGTCACTCGGAGGCAGCGTCGGGACGAAGGGAATCGAAGCGGACCTCGTCATCGTTCGAAGTCCGCTCGAGCTCGACTCGTTCGACGTCAAGGGCAAGGTCGTGTTGTTCAATCGCCCGATGCCTCGTGCGTTGCGCAACACCTTCCAGGCATACAGCGCCGCCGTCCCCCAACGTTCGTCGGGACCAGTCGAAGCCGCCAAGCGAGGCGCGGTCGCGTGCCTCGTGCGTTCGATGACGACACTCATCGACGACCACCCGCACACGGGTGCGACCAATTACGAGTTCGGAGTTCGTCGCATCCCCGCCCTCGCGATCTCGACCATCGCCGCGGAAGGGCTCGCCAAGATCGTCGAACGCGGTGAAACTCCGAGGGTCAAGATCGAGTCCTCGGCGCAGACGATCGGCGATGCACAGTCGGCCAACGTCATCGGCGAACTGCGCGGCACGAAGCACCCCGACGAAGTCATCCTGATCGGAGCACATCTCGACGCCTGGGACACGGGACAGGGAGCGCACGACGATGGTGCCGGCGTCGTGCACTGCCTCGAGGCGCTGCGCTTGATTCGTGCATGCGGGTTCGAGGTCGACCGAACGATTCGTTGCGTGTTGTTCGCCAACGAAGAGAGCGGTCTTCGCGGTGCGCGTGCGTACTTCGAAGCGCACGCGGACGATCTCCACAAGGCGGCGATCGAATCGGATCGTGGCGGCTTCGAGCCGAAGGGGTTTTCGACGAGCGCCAGCGCCGAGCGACGCGCGCGCATCACCGAAATGCTCGTGCCACTGGCAGAAGAAATCGATGCCGGCCGACTGATCGGCGGCGGTGGAGGCGCGGACATCGCGCCACTCAGCGCTCGAGGCGTCGAACTCTTCGGCCTGCTTCCCGCGTGGCATCGCTACTTCGACTACCATCACAGCGCCCTCGACAGCCTGGATGCGGTCAACCCGCGCGAGCTTCAGCTCGGCGCGGTCGCCCTCGCTTGGCTGGCCTTGCAACTCGCCAACGAATGAAAACAGCTCGCCGCATCCACCACTTCGCGCTCTGCGTTCTCGCGTGCACCCCACTGGCAATGACGCTCGCGTCGTGTGCAGCGACGGGGCGCGCGGACGTCGACATCGCGAACGACGTCCCGGGTGAGAGCAACCGGGTATTCGTCCGCGGTCCCGGCAGGCAGGACGTGCCGTACAAGCTCTACTTGCCACCCGGCTACGACGACCCTTCGGGCCGCGAGGCGTGGCCGCTACTCGTCTTCTTGCACGGCGCGGGCGAACGAGGCGACGATCTCGAACGGGTCGCGATCCACGGACCGATCGGCCGCGCGCGCAAGCAGCCGATGCCCTTCGTCATCGTGTCGCCGCTCTGCCCGAAGGGCCGGAGTTGGCGCAACGAAGAGCTCGTCGACCTGATCGATCACTGCCTCGCGCGCTACTTCGTCGACGAGCGACGCGTTCTCCTGACGGGGTTGTCGATGGGCGGTTACGGCACGTTCGCGCTCGGCCTCACGCATCCGGAGAAGTTCGCGGCAATCGTGCCGATCTGTGGCGGTGGCGAGCGCCTCGCTCCGTTCATGCTGGACGATCGGGGCAAGGCAGCACTGAGGTCGTTGCAGGTTCGCGTGTATCACGGAGCTGACGATCGCGTCGTGCCGATCGAAGAATCGTTGCGGATGGTGCACGTTCTCGAAGAACTCGGAGTACCCGTCGAGATGACGACGTACCAGGGCGTCGGTCACGCAGCTTGGAAACCCGCGTACGCGGACGAGGAACTGTGGCGCTGGCTCGAGGAACGACATCGATGAAGTTCGCTGCCGATCACGTCCTACTTCGATCGTTGCTGGCTCTGTCGTTGTCGTCGATCGCCCTCGCCGCCATGCCACCACAAGACGAGAATCGACGGACTGCAGCCGCTGAGCGGATCGAAGCCGCTGGCGAACTGATCGGCATCGGGTTCACGCCGCAGGAGATCGAACTGATGTTGCCGTCCGCGAGGACGATGCTGCGCAACATCGAAGCTCTTCGCAACAAACCTCTGGGCAACGAGATCTATCCGGCCTTCGCGTTCTCGCCCTATCTGCCCGGCATGACTCGTCGCGCAGCGCAGTACGAATCGCCGCGGACGATCGCAGCGTCGAACGAATCGATCGAGCGACCCGCGAAACTCGAAAGTCTGTACTTCGCCGACATCCGCACACTCGGCGCTCTCGTGCACGCACGGAAAGTCACGTGTGTCGAACTGACAGATCTGTTCCTCGCGCGCCTCCATGCACTCGATGACCAGCTCTCGTTCGTCGTGTCGTTCTGCGAAGAACGTGCGCGAGCGACCGCGAAACGCCTCGATGAGGAACTCGTCGCCGGCAAGGACCGTGGCGCGTTGCATGGCATCCCCTACGGTGCCAAGGACCTCCTGGCTGCGCGCGGCGCACCGACGACTTGGGGTGCCGCTCCGTACCGTGAGCAAGCGTTCGACAAGGACGCACACGTGATTGAGCGCCTCGAGGAACGAGGTGCCGTCTTGCTCTGCAAGACGACCCTCGGTGCGCTCGCGATGGGCGACGTGTGGTTCGGCGGGACGACCAAGAACCCGTGGAACCCGAAGCAGGGTTCGAGTGGATCCTCGGCCGGCAGCGCATCCGCAGTCGCGGCAGGAGCGCTCCCGTTCGCTATCGGCTCCGAGACCCTCGGGTCGATCGTTTCACCGTCGGTGCGCTGCGGTTGCAGTTCGTTGCGACCGACGTTCGGTCGCGTCGCGCGCACGGGCGCGATGACGCTCAGTTGGACGATGGACAAACTCGGTCCGATCGCGCGCTCGGCGCAGGACGCCGCAATCGTCTTCGATGCGATGCACGGGAGCGATGGCCGGGATCCGACAGCGCGTGACGCTCCATTCGTGATGCCCGAGTCGATTCGCCCCGGCGATGTCCGGATCGGCGTGTTGCGAGGACGCTGGACCGAAAGTGGCGATGGAAGTCGTTTCTTGGCCGAGCTCGAGAAGCTCGGATTTCGTATCGGCGAAGTCGAGCTGCCGCGCTTTCCTCTCGGCCCGATGCTGCTGTCGATCCAGGTCGAAGGTGCCGCGGCGTTCGACGAACTCACGCGGAGCGGACGCGACGATGAGCTCGTGCGACAGACGCGCGACGCTTGGCCCAACCTGTTTCGCGCGGCACGACTCGTCCCGGCTGTCGAGTATCTGCAGGCGAATCGACTCCGCACCGAGCTGATGCGTGCGTTCGACGACGCATTTCGAGAGTTCGACGTGCTCGTGCATCCACCGTTCGCGGGTGGCGTGCTCGGGTCCACCAACCTGACCGGTCATCCGACGTTCGTCGCCCCGTTCGGCAGCCCCGGCGAGGGGTCCGCGCCGCCATCCGTTTGCTTCACGGGACAGCTCGACGACGAGGCGCGTCTCCTCGCGGTCGCGCTGCAGTGGCAGACGTCGACGTCCTATCACACCAAGCACCCGAAACTCTGAACGCGGATGTCACGACTCTTTCGGATCTGCCTGCTCGCGATCGCGTGTGCACTCACCGTCGCGCCATCATTCGCGCAGGTGAACTTCGGCGCTCTTCGAGACCGGGCTCTCGCAGAGATGAAGACTCCGAGAGGTGTCTCCGTCGCGACGATTCGAGCGATCGGCAAGGTCAAACAGCCGCAAGCGCGCCGCCTGCTCGCGGACATCGTGACGAGCGCCAAGAGCGACGGTGAGAAAGCCGCCGCTCTCGTCGAACTCGCGCGATTCGAGCACACGAGTCTGCTGCAGTTGTTCTCGGCAGAACTCGAGAGTGCGAAGACGACCTCGATCGCGAATGCAGCGGCGGCCGGACTCGCGCTTCAAGAACACCGTGGCCTCGACAAGCTCGTCGACTGCGCAACGCATCTGCGCAAACCCGTGCGCCAAGCCGCAGCTCGCGCTCTGACGACGGCGCTGCGCAAGAACGGCACGGTCTTGCCCTATCTCGTCGACTTCATCGACAGAACGGTTGCCAACGAACGTCTGACTCCGCTCATCGGACTCCGAAATCGAGCCGCGAGTCCGGACATGATCGAGCTGTTCGCCAAGGTCGCCTTGACGAAGGACGACCCGTCACGCTGCGAAGCTCTGCGGCTGCATGCCGAAGGCGCACCACCTACCAAGACGCGCGATCTGCTCGCGCAGGTGGAGAGCACGCTCGGTGGCAAGAAGCCCTCCAACATTCTCTTTGCCGCGATTCTGCACGCAAAGACAGCCAGCCTGACCGATGCGAACGTCGAAGAGTATCTCGTCGAGGCACTCGAAGTCGCGGATCGGCTCGCTCCCGAACTCCAGAGAATCAACCGCAACACCGGCACCCGAGATCGCGTTGCCTCGGTGCTCTCCCGGGTCGTACTGACCCACGAAGGGGCGGTCGAACGTCTCGTGGCGCTCGAACTCCTGGTTTCGCTCGGAGGAGAAACCGTTGCCGACACGCTCGTGAAGGCTCTCGACGACGAGTCGACTGCCGCCCAGCTGCTCGCGATTCGCGAAGTCGCACGCCGCAACATCGAGAAGGCGATCCCCAGACTTCGGAAGCTCTTCGATGGCCGACACGAAGAGCTTCAGCTCGAAGCGCTGTTGGCGCTACACGCCCACGAAAAACAGCGAAATCGCAGAGCGTGGCCCAAAGAGCTCCGCGAGATCCTCACGACGGCAACCCGAGTCGGTCTGCGCTGCGCGGCCATCGACTGCCTGCGCGAACTCGAGGACGAAAAGGCGATCGGACTCGTGAATGCCTGCGCGAGAGCGCCGGAGTGGCAATTGCGCTCGGCTGCGTTTCGCTTTCTCGAAGAACTCGCGGATCGCGAATCGATCGCCATCCTCGTCGAGCGTTTGCAAGTCGAAGAAGGCCGACTCGCCGGCGAGTGCATGTCGGCCCTGATGAACCAGACCGACCACGACTACCCCAAACCCGAGTATTGGAAGCGTTGGTGGGACAACGAGAAAGAGCTCTGGACCCCGAAGAAGCGAGAGAAGATCGCCAAGGGCGGTAAGCGCGGCGACAAGAACGAGCGCGGCAAGGGAAGCTCCGACAAGCCCCGCAAGGCAGCACTGACCTACTACAGCATCCCGATCACGAGCAACGCGGCGAGTTTCCTGATCGACACCTCGGGCAGCATGGCTCAGCGAGCCGGCACCGCCAAGGAGCCAAAGATCGAGGCCGCGAAGAAGGCGCTCGAGCAGGTGCTCGCACGCTGTGAGGCGGAGCGCCACTTCAACGTCGTGCCGTTCGCTGGCGGCCCGCGACCATGGCAGAAACAGCTGCGCCCGATGGACGACCGCTACCGCAACCAGGCGATCGCCTTCACCCGCGCGCTGCGAGCCGGAGGCGGGACCAACATCCACGATGCGTTGCAACAGGCCTTCGACGACACGTCGGTGGACACGATCTACTTGCTCTCGGACGGTCAGCCGTCCGCCGGGGCCATCGTGGATCCGACACGGCTGGCCGATGCCGTCGCGACCTGGAACCGCGAGCGCCGCATCGTGATCCACACGATCGCCTTCGGCCAGGACCACCCGCTCCTCAAGCGCCTCGCCAAAGAAAGCGGCGGAAGCTACGTCCGATACCTCTGATCGGGGCACTCCTCGATATACTGCCCGGCGATGAGCGAACGCCTCGCCTTCTCTCCTTCCGAAATCCTCCTGCTCGGACCTGGTCCGAGCCCGGTCCACCCACGCGTCCTCGCGGCGCAATCGGCTCCGGTGCTCGGTCACCTCGACCCCGAGTTCGTCGCGCTGATGGACCGGGTCCAAGCGGACTTGCGCAGCGTCTTCGGCACGAACAATCCGTTCACGCTCCCGATTTCGGCCACCGGTAGTGCCGGCATGGAAGCCTGCATCGTCAATCTCGCGCAACCGGGCACGAACTGCGTCGTCGGTGTCCACGGCGTGTTCGGCGAGCGGATGGTCGATCTGTGTGAACGACAAGGCGGCACCGTACACGTCGTACGATCCGACTACGGCAAGCCGCTCGACGTGGAGCGTATGCTCCAGACGATCCGCGAACAGAAGCCCGGCTTGGTGGCGTTCGTTCACGCCGAGACGAGCACGGGGGTTCTCACCCCCGACGACGAAGTACGCGCGATCGCGCGCGCGACGCATGAAGCGGATGGCTATCTGATCCTCGACTGTGTCACGAGCCTCGGCGGACGACGCATGGCCCTCGACGACTGGGGTGTCGACGCAGCCTACTCGGGCACGCAGAAGTGCCTCGGCGTGCCGCCGGGCCTGTCCCCCGTCTCCTTCTCCGATCGAGCGATGCAGGCTGCACGGGACCGACCGTCGCGCTGCACGTCGTGGTACCTCGACGTCAACCTGCTCGGCGGCTACTGGGGAGGCGAGCGCAAGTATCACCACACGGCTCCGATCAGCGCCGTTTACGGACTCGCCGCTGGGCTCGATCTCGTGTTCGAAGAAGGGCTCGAAGCGCGCTTCGCTCGTCACGTGCGCGCGGCGCGTGCGTTGATCGCCGGGATCGAGGTTCTCGGGCTATCGCCACTCGTCGAGACTGGGTATCGCACCCCCATGCTGACCTCGGTCAACGTTCCTGACGGCATCGACGCCAAGGCCGTGATGCAACATCTTCGTGCGGTCCACAAGATCGAGATCGGCGGAGGCCTCGGAAGCCTCGCCGGCAAGATTTGGCGAATCGGCCTGATGGGACACGGTGCCCGGCTCACCTCCGTGCTTCGTGTCCTCTCGGGACTCGGCGACGCGTTGCAGCGACAGGGTGAAACCCGCGACGTGACCGAGGCTCTCCGCATGGCCGAAGCCGTACACGACGCACAAGACCGCACGGATTCGCCAGCCTGATGCGATCGAATCGAATCATCGCGATGCAGGTGCCGATCGTACTCGCGTCGATGTGCTCGCTCCTCGTCTCGTGCAGCGGCGAAAGCAAGGCGCACGAATCCTGGGTCGCCCTGTGCACACAAGAACTCGAGAGTTTGCGGACGTCGTACGAGGCTCTCCACAAGTCCCTGACGGCGGAAGCAGCGACCGTTCCACAGCCGGGCGAGGACGCACGCATGCTCGCCGCACGCGTCAAGGCGCGCATCGAACAACTCGCGGACATCGAGCACATGATTTCGATCCGCGCACCACAGCAAGAAGTGCGCAGCCAACTCGCGATCCTCAAAGAACGCCTGCACCAACTCGAGGACAAAGCTCGCGAGCTCCGCGGGGGATGAACGCGTTCGTTCTGGCCCGTTCGTTCTGAAAGGACGAATCCAGTAAGCTGCCGTCCGTGAGCACGAAGCCATCGATCACCTTGCTCGTCTTTTTCGGCGCATCGGCACTCTGCATGATGCTGCTCTCCTGCGGCGGCACCGTCGAGGCAGGCCCCAAGGTCCCCATCGGAGAGGGCATCGGCGTGCGCCCACAACACGTCGAGTTGGAGGCGACCGTCGTCGCCGCGAACGGCACGAGACGCATTGCTGCCCCGAACCCCGGTGCCCGCCCGCGCGTCGCGCGCCTCGAGATCATGCTCGGGCAGGAAGTCACCCTCGGGGACGTGCTCGCGATCCTCGATGGATTGACCGAAGCACAACTCGACCTCGAAGTGGCACGCAGCAAGCTGAAACGCGCCGAGATCGAAGTCGAGATCGCGGGACGCCCGTTCGAGAAGGACGGAACCGACCATCCCCTCGCGGATGCGATCGGCAAGGTCGCGGCTTCGGTTCACGAACGGGATCGCCTGCGCACGATCGCCGAAGAACGCCGCCTCGAAGTCCGGCGTAAGGAACTCGATGTCGACCGACTGCGCGTGCGCGCCCCCCTGTCCGGTCGCATCGTCGCGATCCACGCCTACCCGGGCGAGTCCGTTGCACCCGAGAGCGGCCTTTGTGAAATCATGCCGATCGCACGCGAAGTCGTCGCCGAGGTCGAACCGCTCGTCGCGAAATCGATCGCCATCGGCGCCCATACGATGTTTCGCCTGCCACGGCTCGAAGCGCCCCTCGAGGGTCGCGTGATCCGCGTCGAAGACTTCGGAGGCACGGACACGACGAAGATCGTCGCCATTTTCGAAGGGAATTGGCTCACATCACACCTGGGCGAGAGCGGACAACTGCGGGTCGAATGCAAGCCGAGGCTCGACAAGTGAAGTGCTGCCTCCGGCACGTCGTGCCCTTCGCGACTTCGTTCGCACTGATGGTTACCGCATCGTCCTGCAACCGGACCACCGAGCAACAGACGGAGCCGGGATCCGCGACGACGAGTTCGAAGATTCCCAAGGGTGTCCATTCGACCGTGGTCGCCAGCGGATTGTGCAACCCACTGGATATCTGCTTCTCGCCCGCAGGGGACCTCACGATCTGCGAAAGCGGTGCGGGCCGTGTCTTGGTCCAGAAGGACGACGGGACCGGGACCCTTCGACTCGTCGAGTGGATTCAGGGGTTCCAGATCGAGGACTGGCCCCTCGTGAGCGGCTCCGGCGCCAAGACGATGAAGCTTTCATGCACGAGCGCCTCGTGGGGAGGGCGAAGGCTCCTCATCGTCGCCGACGGAGGCCTCGCACCTGGCGAAGACAAGCTGCGCTTCTTCTGGAACGCTGGAACCGCTGAATCCGGGATCGAGAGCAACGGGATTCCGACGACCACCGGCCAGCCCGACGACCACGGCGAATCGCACGTGACGAGCATGGCTCTGACTCCGGACGGGATGCGTCTCTTCGCGGTCGGGGTAGGCACGAACGACAAGACGTGGATTCGCAGCGCCGACATCGCGAGTCGCTCGCTCGATCCTTACATCGCGTCGGACGATCACGGCATCACTGCGGACAACCCCGTCCGAATCGCAATGTGGGACGAGCAAGACGTCGTCGTCCTGTACGCCGGACGACCCGGGCACGACGACGCATGCCTCGTGCGGTGGAACACGGGTACGCAGAATCCGGTCGCGCAGTGGAAGCTCAAAGGTCTCGTCGATCCGACTGGGATGGCTCGAATCGGCAAGAGCAATCGACTCTGGATCGTCACGTCCCCGACGAGCGGCGATACCGGGGCGACGAAGGGACGACTCGCGCGCGTCACACTACCCGAGGGAGACGCTGTCGTGGACGTGGTCATCGAGACCTTGGTCCGCCCCACGGCTTGCGCGATCGGCCCGGATGGCGCGCTCTATGTCAGCCAGATCGGCGACGCCTACGATTCCGACCGCGGCTCGGTCGTGAAGCTGACGGGCCTTCCCGCGGAGAACTGATCGCTGACCCTGGTCGCAAGCCGTCGGATGTCAGCGACTGAACTCGACTCCGCCGAGGAAGCGATCGAAGACCGGTCCGAGTTTCTTGTCCCACACTTCTTGGAACAAGCTCGCGTCCGGCCCGTCGCAGCGCACGACAGCGACGATCAGGACCGCCGAGGAGCCAGCACGCGCGCGCACGGTTTGCTGGACGAGTACTTCCATGCCGTCGCCATCGAGTCGTGGGCGACTGAGCAGATACTGCCGTCGCTCGGCGACGCCGTTTGCGAGTTTCGCCTCGTCCGGTCCCCCCGACCATGTTCTGCGTGACCAAAGCGGCCACACGTGCCGCGTGGCACGATCGTAGAAGGCATCGGCCCTCTCTCCCGACTCGAGCTTGTCCCCGAGTACGAGGATCGAAAGATTCGCGTTTTGGCTTCGCCCTGTCGCGACACTCCGCAGGACCTCCGGATTCCGCAAGTCGAAGCGAAGTTGCATGCGCGACGAATGTTGCACCAATCGTCGAGCAAAGAACTCATCGGGAATGCCGATGCGCACGCCGAGTTCTTCCGAGACGAACTCGGTGGCCGACTGGCGACACGTGTCCACTCGAGTCGGCGGCCTCAGATCGTAGATGCGCCATACGCGTTCGCCGTTCTCGAGCTTCGGAATCCAACGCGTCCTGATGAGTTCGGGGCGTTCGGCACCGTCGACGTCGACTTCGAGATCACACTGGACCGTGTCCGCCAGTCCGGCGATCGAGAGTACGCGCGGCTTGCCGAAGCGCAGTCGAGCGAGCTTCGCATCCTCGATCTGGAACGTATCACCGGACGCCAAGAGTCGTCCCCACTTCCGCATCGACAGTCGCAACTCTGCCGCTTGGATCGCGTCCGGGCCGTAGCAGAACGACGGATCCTGCAACGCCATGAGCCGTTCCGTGCCGTCCTGAGACGACTGGGCTTCGTTCCACGCGTCGAAGAACTCCTGCGCCCGAGCCTCGAGTTCTCGCGCGTCCGGCAGCGGTGTGCCCTGTTCGTCCATGACGAACTCGACTTCGATGGGCTCGACCGCGGCACGCTCGCTCGGAGGAGTGTCGACCTCGAACGTGACGACGCGCATGCCGTTCTCGAGCTTGCTCTCGTAGTCATCACGAGACGCGTTCACGACCCGGCTGCTGCCGGGAAGCACGACACGGTGCTGCGATGCGAGTCCGGGACGATGCAGGATCGGGAAGCGATGGACGTATCGACCACCTCCGATCGCCGACACGAGCGACCGCGGCAACGCCGACGTCTCGAGCACGAGATCGAAGATCCCCTTGTTGCGTCGCACGACTTCGTCGAACGTCGCACCGAACGTGCGGACGTCGACCTGTGTCTGGAGCAGCGACAGAGTGAGTTCGGTCGTCCCCCTCGGCTTCCAGCCGTCGTCGCCGAAGTAGCCTCGACCACCCGGCATCTGGATCTTCATGCCTTCGCTCAAGCCCGACAGACGCAGCACGTTCCCCGCGACTCGCAGCAGCACGCGCGGTCGCGCACCCGTCGTATAGTCGGCGGTGGATTGCGTCTGGAACTTCCCGAGCTCTTGTCGCTGCAGCCAACGGGATTCGAGGCCGAGCCCACCACGGTCGTACGCACGCGTCGGTACGTTGTAGGCAACCCGGAACCCGACATCGCGATGCCGCTCGAGCGGTGGGCGTTTCACGGCTCGATCGAGGTTGACATCCGACGGCGTCGACTCGTAGCTGCCTCCCGCGACGAGCCATGAGCCACTGGGCCCGAGGACCCACTCGGCGACGTTCCCGAGCAGATCGTGCACACCGCACCTCGACGCGCCGTTCGTGCGTTCGCCGACTGGGCGCGGCCCACTGAGCTTGTGTGGATCGGCGACGACGCGCGCTTCGTCGGCTTTGGAGCCCCACGGATACGGCCACTGACCGCCGAGGCGACCAGCCGCTTGGAACTCCTCGAGACTCGGTAGGTGGCCACCTTTCCAACGGGCGTAGCTGATCGCATCCGACAACCGGATCGAACGGACCGGAGCATCGAGTTCGCCGCTGATCGGGCGACCATCGCGCCAACCATCGCGCGGAAGGAACTCCTCGCGCTGGGACGCTGGCAGGGATTGCAGGAACTCGAGGTACTCGCGGTTGGTCACTTCGCAACGATCGATCCAGAATGGACCGAGCTGTTCGCGAGGATTGCCAGGCACGAAGACGACGCCGGCGGGTCGCATCGCTTTTGGCACCGTGACGAGCTTGAGGCTGAGCGTATCGCCACTCTCGACGTCCACGACGTACTCACCGAGTTCGTAGTCGGCGCCAGCATCGAGTTCGAAGAGGTAGCTGCCTGCAGCCAAGCGATCACCGGCAAGGACGACCTTGTTGCCGATCACCGCGTCTCCGCTCAGTTGCCTTACCGTGAGTCGCGCATCGGGCGGATCGAGCTTGACCCGCACGATCCCGCGCCCGACCGCACGCTCCATCCACAGCACGACGCGTTCGTCCTTGCTGTATGGGATCGCGTATCTGCTGAGGAGGCTCATGACCGCCTTGCCTTCGCCGACCCGCAAGTGATCCTCGATCTTCGATGCAAGCTTCTCGAGCCATGCTTCGCGAACACGCTCGTCACCGAGGAGGTCGCGCGCTTTCGAGAACGCCTCGAGCGCCTCGGCCTCTTCATTCTTCTCGAATGCCGTGATCGCCCGACTCAGCTCTTCTTCACCGCTCCGGATGTCGAGACCTCCGCGAAGCGCGAGAAACCCCGCGGTGAGAACCGCGAGCCCCGCGGTCGTCACGGCAGACGCCAGAATCGTCTTGCGACGCTTGACGAGGCCGCGCCGTATCTTCGAGCCAGCGGTCGGCGCCTTGGCCGTGATCGATTCACCACGCAAGAAGTTGCGCAAGTCGACCGCAAGTTCGCGGGCCGATCGATAGCGATCGTCTCGGCGCTTCTGCAAGCACGTGAGCACGATCGTCGCGAGGTCACGCGGGCAGGCGGAGTTGATCTTGCACGGGTCGACGACTTCCTCGTCGAGGATCTTCTGCATGATCACGGGTGCGTTGGCGCCCGTGAACGGAGGTCGTAGCGTGATGAGTTCGTAGAGCGTCGCACCGAGACCGTAGACGTCGACGCGTTCATCGAGGTCCTTGGCGCCGGTCGCCTGCTCGGGCGACATGTATGCCGGCGTACCGACCGCGTCGCCGGTCCGTGTCAGCCCCGTCTCCATGCTGTCCTGTGACAGCCCGAAGTCGACGAGCACGGGAGAACCGTCGAGCCGCACGATGATGTTGGACGGCTTGAGGTCGCGGTGGAGAACGCGCGCGTTGTGCGCCGAGGTCAGGGCTTCGGCAATCTCGGCGATCCACGCGGCCGAGGCAGCGAAGAACGGCTCGTGTGGGCTCGGAGGGAGCCAAGTTCCCCGATCGAAGCCGGCGGCTTCGAGGAGTGACGTCCCGATCTTCCCCGGATCCCGGCCACGAACCGCCTCGAGCGTCTTCTCGAGCGATGGTCCCTCGACGAGTTCCATCGCGAAGTAATGGAGGTCCTGGTCCTTGCCGACCGAGTAGACCTGGGCGATCGCGGGGTGCGAGAGCTTGCTCGCACTCATCGCCTCGCGCCGGAAGCGCTCGAGCGCGCCCCGATTGAGGGAGATGTGGGACGGCAGGACCTTGAGGGCGACTTTTCGGCCGAGGGATTCCTGAATCGCCTCGAAGACGACGCCCATACCGCCGCGACCGAGCTCCCGAACGATGCGGAAGTCGCCGAGTTTGCGTTCACGTCCGCCCCGAGCCACCATGAGTCTGGTATCGGAGAATCCGGTCCAGCGACTTGGGGACTTCCGGGTCGACTCTTGCAGTGAGGCCGCGCGGACCCTAGCCTGCTGCGGCATTTTTTCGGGGGTGGTCCCCGGCGTGCCAACTCCCCGCAGCATCTCTGCAGACATCCCCAGACGACGCCCATGAGCGAAGAAGTCGGCAAGTCCCTTCCCGTCCGCCTGATGGAAGAAGTCGGTGCTTCCTACCGCAAGACCGCGCTGATCCAGAAGCGCGTGCGCGAACTCGTCCGCGGGCAGCGTCCGCTCTACGAGACGCGCGAAACCAATCCGATCGCCATCGCCCTCGAAGAAGTGCGCCGTGGCTTGATCGAGCTCGCTGCCGACGACACGGCGAGCCTCTGAGCGCATCCCCGCGGGCATCGGTCCCGCCGGGTCCATTCTTCTCCGATCCCGGCCAGCGCAGGCCACGGCCGGTCGCAGGCGGCGGTCACGATGGTCGTGACCTCCGGCCTGCGCGCTCGGCTTCGGCCCTGACGCGTCAGAGCCGGTCAGCGTAGGCCAGTCCTTGGCTGTCGTCGGAGCTGTCGCGCCTTGCGCGAGCAAACGCGCCAGCCGGTCCTGCCCGGCGGCGAGGTCGTGACCTTCCAGCTTGGTGTAGGCGTCCATCGTGATGCGGACATCCGAGTGGCGCAGCAGCTTGCTCGCGATCTGCACCGGCACACCGGCGCGAGCGAGACTCGTCGCGTAGGTCGTGCGAAGCGCGCGATTGCCAGCTCCAGCGAGTGGAGCTGCAAACCCTGGTTACCATACCCCTCGCTCTCAACCGCTCGTGGACCGAGGGCTGGGACACGGTGTCTCGGCTCGACAAGTCGCGATCACGGGTGGCAGAGAAGTCAGGCCGATCGCAGCTCATTCCACCGTTGGCGAACCATCGGCTGGTAATCTGATCGAACACTGGCGACCGGCGACAAGGTCCTCCAACGGGAGATGTGGCGCGGGCGCCATGTGCTTGGATCTTGTATTCTCCTCACGATGGGCGTTTCGTGTGGCTTATCCCGAGCAACTCAACCCGGGGCGAGGCACTGTCTCCGGTCCCATCCGGCCCAGTCGGTACGTGCTACCGGCATATCCCTTGCTACGTCTTGCACTTCCCAACCGCTGACCAGCTGGTGAAACTCGCTTTTCAGACTAGGGAACTCCGAGATGCCTGTCTTCGCGAGTCTGCCGCCCTGGAGGTGTACGGGGAAGAGCTGGGTCGTCGTGTTCTGCGCCGCGTCGCGGACCTTGATGCGGCACAGACGATGTTGGACCTACCGGTTGGCAATCCTCGACTGGCGGACGGCACCGAAGGGAGGTACCGAATCGACATCGGCGATTCTCACTTCATGGAGATCAGCGCCAACCACGTAAAGAACCCGCTGGGAGCGGCTGGCGAAACGGATTGGTCCAGAGTGGACCGCATAAAGATCGAGGGGATCTACGAGTCATGAACGAGGCACTCTCGTTTGAGCCAGATTGGGTCTCGCCCCCCGGCGAGACGATTGCCGACATTCTCGAAGAGCGGAAGATGTCGATCGAGGAGTTCGCGGAGCGACTCCAGGTCCCATCCGATGCCGTCGGGAAGCTCATCGCGGGGCGAACGCCGATTACCTTGAAGATTGCGAGAGACCTAGAGGGCGCCCTCGGCGGGTCCACGACCTTCTGGATGTCTCGCGACTTCCGCTTTAGGCAGAACGCGTCGAGGCTCCTCAAGGAGGAAGGCGACTGGCTCCAGGAACTACCGGTGCGGGACATGTGCCGATGGGGCTGGATTCCGGAGCGGTCGAGGCCGGAGGAGGACCTCTCCGCCTGCCTTAGTTTCTTCGGCGTCCGAAGCGTCGGAGCATGGCGTGTCCAGTACGAGCAGGTTTGTGACTCAGTTGCGTTCAAGACATCTCGCTCGCTGGACTCGAAACCAGAAGCGGTCGCAGCGTGGCTGCGCAAGGGTGAGATTCAGGCGAGACAAGCCGAAGCGGGTGCTTGGTCTGAGACGGGCTTCCGGGCTGCGCTTGGTGACGTTCGGGCACTAACTACGAAGAAGGATCCCAGCCACTTCCTTCCCGCATTGAAGCGCCTGTGTGCCGCGCACGGAGTGGCGGTTGAGGTGGTTCGAGCCCCTGCTGGTTGTCGTGCGAGCGGCGCCACGCGGTTCCTGTCCGATCGCAAGGCGATGTTGCTGCTTAGCTACCGGCACCGGACCTTCGATCACTTCTGGTTCTCGTTCTTCCATGAAGCAGGGCACTTGCTCTTGCACGACAGGTCTCTGATCTTCCTCGATGGCCTGGACGCTCAAGACAAGCAGCTTGAGTCCGAGGCGGATCAGTTCGCAGAGGACTTCCTGCTTCCTGGCGATGCCCACGACGAGCTGTGCGAAGTCCCCAAGAATGCGATGTCCATCATTCGTTTTGCGAAGGACCTTGGCGTTTCCCCCGGCATCGTCGTGGGCCAGATGGAGCATCGCGGTCTAGTTCGGCATGGCCGTTTCGCTCGCCTCAAGAGGAAGTTCGATCTCGACTGACGGTTCTC
>JAGQQW010000629.1 GCA_020426005.1 Planctomycetota bacterium
CGACCGAGCGCGACCGCGTGTTCGCCTACACGAAGGCGCAGGCGATCCTGTCGGAGATCCAGGGTTACGTCGACCGCGGCCAGGTCGACGCGGCGGTCGACCTCGACGTGCTCGACGACGGCATCGTCAACCGCCCGACGCTGTCGATCCAGACCACGGGTTCGGTGCTGATCGCGCCCGACCACGTGCTCTCGGGCAACTACCAGCGCTTCGGCCGCTGGGTCTGGTCGCGCCGCATCTCGGTGCAGCCGTTCACCGGCCTCAACAACCGCAACGTGCGCTACGTGACCGTGCGCATCTTCCGCAAGGACCGCGACGGCGTCGATCAGCCGATGGCGGACCTCTCGGCGGTCATCAACTCGGCCGGCAGCGCGTTCCCGACGACGCAGGTCTTCGACGTCTACCTGCTCGCGATCGAGAACATCCCGGGCTGGTGGGTCTACATGGACACCATCAAGCCGTTCGTCGAATCGATGATCACCGACCTCGAGAGCCGCAACCCGGGGCTCGA
>JAGQQW010000630.1 GCA_020426005.1 Planctomycetota bacterium
AACGCCGGTGCGCTCATCGGCGGGCTCACGTGCAGCAGGTCGTACTTCTCGGTGTGGCGTTCGCCGTTCTTGGTGTTCTCGAACGTCGCCTCGTGCGCGGCCGCATCGACCGCCACCAGCTTGGTCGCAAACTGGGTGTCGATGTCCCGCTCGGCACAGATCCGGTTGAGGACATCGGCGTATTTCTTGACCGCGAAGATGGCGTCGCCGGCGCAGCGGTAACCGACCTTGATCGCGTTGCGCACGCCGGTGCGACGGAAGTGATCCTCGGCCAGGTACATGATTTTCTGTGGCGCACCGGCACACTTGATCGGAGGCGGCGGGAAGGTGAACAGGGCCGTGCCACTGGTCATCTCGCGGATGAAACGCCAGGTCGATTCGACCGAGTCGTAGCTGTAGTTGCTGCAGATCCCGTGCTTGCCCAGGTTGCCCGGCAGTCCTTCGATCTTGTCCCAGTCGAGCTTGAGGCCGGCGGCGACGACGAGGTAGTCGTAGTCGACGCGGTCAC
>JAGQQW010000631.1 GCA_020426005.1 Planctomycetota bacterium
CGGCGGCGGGAGCCATCGTGACGTCCGCGAGGCCGGCGCGCGCGAGCATTTCCTTCCCGCTTGCGGCGAGACCCGACTCGACGCTCGCCTGGTTCACGGACCCCGTGAGTACGTACGCGGCGCCGAGCGAGAAGGCGGCGGCGACGGACTGAGGCGTGCCGAGGCCGCCGGCGGCACCGACGCGGATCGGCCGCTCGTACCCACGCTCGGCCGCGATGCGATCCGCGAGCGCGACGAGCGTCGAGTAGAGCGCCGTGAGCGGACGGTTGTCGGTGTGCCCGCCCGAGTCCGCCTCGGCGGTCAGATCCTCGGCGAGCGGGATGCGACGCGCGAGCGAGGCCTCGTCGCGCGTCAGGTGTCCGGCCGCGACCAGCTCGTCGAGAATGCGATCCGGGGCGGGCTCGAGGAAGTGACGAGCCACGTCCGGGTGCGACACCTTCGCGAAGAGGAAGTTCCGGCGCGCGATCCGCCCGTGCGCGTCGACGGCGAGGCCGCTCGCCGCGT
>JAGQQW010000632.1 GCA_020426005.1 Planctomycetota bacterium
CGGTGTTGCTGGCGGTCGCGTTCTTCCCGCCGGCTGCCGCGCAGCCGGGCGAGGTGACCGCCGAAGAAGAGGCCGCCGTCGACGCCGTCGTCTGACGGCGACGAGCCGTCAGGCGTAGTACTGACCGAAGCGGTTCTTCAGGAACGCCTCGTAGTCGACGTCTTCCATCTTCAGGAAGCCGCTCGCCGGCAACAGCCCGTCGTGCAGCATGTCGACGATCGCGGTGACGCCGGCCGCGGTCGTGATCTGGATGCCGCTCCAGTCGCGGCCGTCGATCTTCTGGTGGTAGATCGTCTTGGCGTAGGTGCGCTCGGTCAGCTTGCCGTGGTACATCCCGGTCGCGCTGACGAAGATCACGATCTGGTCCTGCAGCGTGCCCGGCAGCGCGCGCTCGAAGATCACCTTGAGCTGATCGGTCGCGTCCTGCATCTGCAGGTCCTGAAGCAGGAACTTCATCAGCTCGCAGTGGCCCGGGTAGCGCATCGTCTTGTAGTTGACGTTG
>JAGQQW010000633.1 GCA_020426005.1 Planctomycetota bacterium
CACTCGCTAGAGTGCGCGTGGTTCATCCTGCACGAGGGCCGCTGGCGCGGGGAGAAGAGCTACATCAGGCTCGGGCTCGACATTCTGGACTGCATGTGGGAGCGCGGCTGGGATGCGGAGCATGGCGGCATGTTCTATTTCCGCGATGTTTTTAACAAACCGGTGCAGGAATACTGGCACGACATGAAGTTCTGGTGGCCGCACAACGAGGCCGTCATCGCCACGCACCTCGCCTGGCACATCACCGGCGAGGAGAAGTACGCGCAGTGGCACAAGCAGGTGCATGACTGGAGTTTTGCGCACTTTCCGGACACGGAGCACGGCGAGTGGTTTGGCTATCTGCACCGCGACGGCTCTCCATCGGTCACGCTGAAGGGAAACATATGGAAAGGGCCGTTTCACCTGCCGCGCATGCTGTGGTACTGCCACCGGCTGCTGGAGCAGGACGATCACGCCAAAGAATCTGCGTAACGAAACACTCAGCATGGGCTTGAGCCTGTG
>JAGQQW010000634.1 GCA_020426005.1 Planctomycetota bacterium
CGGCTTCGGCCCGGTGCTCGACCGCGAGATCGTCGGCAACAAGGACACCGAGAAGCAGATCCGCGGCCCGATCGCGCTGCTCACGAGCCGCTACTGCATGTCGAGCAACGAGGCGTTCGTGCTGATGATCCGGCAGGCGCCCGACTGCGTGCAGATCGGCCAGCCGACCTACGGCAGCAGCGGCAACCCGAAGCCGCACGATCTGCCCAACGGCGCCACGATCGTGCTGCCGAGCTGGCAGGCGATGCGGCCCGACGGCACGTGTTTCGAGGGCGAGGGGATCGCGCCCGATGTCACGGTGGAGGCCGACGCAGCGACGTTGAAGAGTCGCGATCCGATCCTCGAGAAGGCACTCGAGCTGCTGCGCGACAAGATCGGGAAGTAGGCGGATTCACTGCGGCGCGAGCACGACGCGGGCGGCGGTGCCGCTGCGCACGGTGAGAGGTTCGCTATCGAGCTTGCCGGCAGCCACCGAGACCCGGACCTCGACAGCGGCCGGC
>JAGQQW010000063.1 GCA_020426005.1 Planctomycetota bacterium
CGGACCTACGCTCGCGAGCACGACCTGTCCCTCGTGGCGGCGGCGCGAGAGGCGCCGAACGAGGTGGTCAAGGGCAAGGCCCGGCGGGGGCTGGCCGAGTTCTGCAAGGCCCTGGACGGGCTGGTCGAACTCGCCGGCGACGAGCTGGTGGCCCCGGTCCTGCGCGAGATCGTGCGCTCCACCCACTACTACGACTACCTGGCCAAGGAGTACCCCGAGGAGGAGGACCGGACCCTCAACGTGGAGAGCTTGATCGGCGGCGGCCGGGACTGGGACGTGGCCTGCCACGACGTGCGCCTGCGCGCGCTGGCCGCGCGCGAGAGCGACGACCTCCCCGAGCTGTTCAAGCGCGCGGCGCCCTCCCTCGACGCCGAGGAGGAGGGCTGGGGCCTGGGAGGCTTCCTCGAGCACGCGGCGCTGGTCGCCGAGCGCGCCGAGGAGGGCGACCCCGACGACGAGCGCCTGGCGCTGATGACGGTGCACGCGGCGAAGGGCCTCGAGTTCGACCACGTGTTCGTCGTCGGGTGCGAGGAGACGATCTTCCCGCATCGCAACAGCTCGCTGCCGGACGAGATCGAGGAGGAGCGTCGTCTCTTCTACGTTGCGGCAACCCGTGCGCGGGAGGGGCTTACGGTCACTCGCGCTCGCTCGCGGGACGCGTTCGGTAGCGGGCTTCAGCACAATCCGCCATCGCGTTTCCTGCGCGAAGGCGGCCTCGTCACGGCTCGGCAAAGTTCGGACTACGACGAGGACCGCCACGCACAGTACGATGATGGCGAGCCGGTCTACGTGCAGGATCTCGGCGCCTACGATCCCGAGGAGGAAGGTCCTGCGGAGGATTACCGCCCGGGCGAGCGCGTCCTGCATCCTACGTACGGAGACGGCCGGGTTCTCAAAGCCTATGGCAGCGGAGTCAATACGAAGGTCGAGGTGCACTTCGCCTCGGGAGTACGGACTCTGCTCGTCGAATACGCGCGGCTCGAGCGATACGGGCCGAGCATGACGGACGAACGCGAAGCGGAATGATCGAGTGAGCGAGGGGGAGCGGTTGGACAGCGAAGGTGGCGACGCGCGAAGTCAGTTGGACGCCGAGTTCGTCGATTGGTGCGAACGTGCGAAAGGACTCGATCCCGAGCAGCGGGTCGATCTCGTAGCCGAGATCCGTTCTCGCCTCATCGATCTCGAGCGGACAGCGTACGTCGAAGGCGACGAGCCGCCGCTGCCACAGCGCTTCGGCATCATCGGCGACAGCGACGTCATGCATCGCGTGTTCGAGCGACTCGAGAAGATGGCGGCGAGTGACTACGCGGTGCTCGTCACGGGCGAGAGCGGCACGGGAAAAGAGCTCGTCGCTCGCGCGCTCCACATGCACGGGCCGCGCAAGCACAAGCCGTTCCTCAGCGAGAACTGCGCGGCGATTCCGGAAACGTTGCTGGAGTCGATCCTGTTCGGGCATGCCAAAGGCGCGTTCACGGGGGCTCACAAGGACAACGCGGGGCACTTCGTCCGGGCGCACGAGGGGACGCTCTTCCTCGACGAACTCGGCGACATGCCTCTGTCGATGCAGAGCAAGCTCCTGCGCGTGCTTCAAGACGGCGAAGTGCGGCCCGTCGGCAGCGAGAAGACGCGCCACGTCGACGTGCGGCTCGTCGCGGCGACCAACAAGGACCTGCAGCTCGAGGTGCGTGAGAAGCGGTTCCGCGAGGATCTCTTGTTTCGCCTCAACGTGCTCGAAATCACGTTGCCACCGCTGCGCGAACGTGGACGAGACATCCTGCACATCGCCGAGTTCTTCCTGCGACGGGCGCGCAAGGAACTGGGGCGGGAGCTCCGGCTCGGCAAGTCGGCCGAAGAATGGCTGATGGTGCAGAATTGGCCGGGAAACGTGCGCCAACTCGAGAACGAGATCCGACGCGCTGCTGCCCTTGCGACCGGCACGGTCCTCGAAAGCGCGAGTTTCTCGGGAACTTGAGCGCGCCAGCACCATCGTGGCGCATCGTGCTCCGCACCATCGAGGCGCAGCGTGCCCTGCGCCGTCGAGGCCTGATAACATCGACAGGACCTCACGGAGATTGCATGTCCGAAGAACCCAACTGCACCGAGCGCGTCCGGTCGACACGGCGCGTCGCCGCGATCGTGGCCGCGCTCTTCTCGATCGTTCTCGCCAGTTGTGGGCCCTCCTCGCGCCCGGTGGCGATGAGCAACGCGGAGAATGCCGCCCTCAACGGGGATTTCGCGCGCGCCGAGTCCCTGCTCGAGAGCTTGCGTTTCACTCCGGGCATCGAAGATCAGCTGACCGAGGCGCAGGCGCGGATCGACGGGTATCGGAAGATCTACGAGGGCGTCGATCGCGAGCTCGAGGCGATCTTGCGCGATCACGGGCAGAACCAAGCGATCCCGCTCATGCGCGAACGCGCGAACGCGTCCGAATCCGCCGGAAGGGCCCTCGAGGCAACGATCTGGCGTCGTCGCATGGGGCATCTGGATGCGTTCGTCGCGAAGCTGAACCCGAAGGATCCGGAGTGGAAGGCCCCCGAGGTCGCCCAGGATTCGCAAGGGATCGCTCTCGTTGCGGAGCGCGTCTACGACGTGAGCGAGGTCGACGCACTCGTCAAGCAGGGTCGCTACCGAGATGCGATCGACCTCCTCCGGCGCCTGATGGTGAGTGCGGGCGAACACGCGAATCAGCTGCGCGATCGTCTGTGGGCCATCGAAGGGCAGGGCAAAGCCGCGATCGAGAAGGTCACCCAGAAAGCCGAGGAGATCGAGAAGGCGCAGGGCGGCGACGCCGCGCTCGCCTATCTCGTGCGTGAGGGGGAGCGGTTCCCTCAGTTCGGCCCCCTCGGTGGTGTCGAACAAGCGCGACGTCGACTGCTCAAGGCACTCGGGCGCTCGGAGGAGATCACGTGGGGGCCCGGCATGGGGCCGGGTATTCGAGAAGCGTTCGAGGAGCGAGAGCGCGAACGCGAGCGAAAAACATCCAAGGACACGACCGCGGACGCACCGAAGCCGGCGCCCTCGACCGGAGAGCAGGAAGCCCCGAGTTCGAGCGACGACGGCGACGACCCCGCGCTCGCCGGTGGCGAGTCGGGTTCGCGCTGGCGTGCGCGACGATCTCTGGATCGCTCCGCGCAGGCGGCGTTCGCGGCACGCGACTATGCGAAAGCCGCCGAGGATTGGCGCGAAGCCGTGAAGTTCAGCGAAGGGCTCGAAGTCGAGCGCGTCTT
Source organism: Planctomycetota bacterium (assembly GCA_020426005.1). GTDB lineage: Bacteria > Planctomycetota > UBA1135 > UBA1135 > JACKHW01. The sequence goes on from JAGQQW010000063.1 coordinate 3,228, forward strand.
CGCAGCTCGCGTGACTGAGGCCGAGATCCTCGCCGCGAGCGTGGAGGCGCTTGCGAATGCGATCGCGAGTTCTCCCAAGCGCTTCCAACGCGTCGATCTCGGCAATGGAACGATCGCCAAGCTCCGCGGTTTGGACGACGGACGCCTCGTTGCGGAAATCCGCGGACTCGAGGAGCGTGTCGCCCTCAAGGCGGTGCCGGATCGGGCGTTTGCCGAACTCCTCGTGATGGGAGCGTCGTCGTCGGTGTCGAGGCTCGGTGCCGCGACGCTGTTCGCGCGTTCCTTCGACGTCGATCGAGCCGAGGCGCTGCTCGCGAAGGTGCTCGCCGCGGAGCCTGGAGCCAAACCTCGAGTCGACCAGTTGCTCTCGGCGCTCCGCAAAGAGGATCCCGGCGAGGGGGGCTACGTGCTCGAGGGGAAGCGCTTCGTGTCGAGTCGAGAACTCGCGCGCCGTGCACTCAGCAAGGAGTACGAGCCGAAACTACGGAAGATCTGGTCGTCGGAAGGCGCAGCTCGCGAAGCACTCTTCGTCGAGCTCCTCGCCGACGAACGTGCGCGCGATGTGATCACCGATGCATTCGCGCAGAAGAGGCGCGCACTGCACGAGAAGTTCGAGAAGAGCAAGGTCGGCAAGGACCTGGCCGTGCTCCTGCACGATCGTGATGCGCTCGACGAGCGTCGCAAGACGGCACTCGAGCTGATCTACGACGCGGACAAATACTTCTATCCCTACAAGGGACGTGAAGGGGAGTATCGCGTCGTCCAGATGGAAGTCAGTCGGCGTTGTGCACTCGTTCGGGACGCGTGGAATCTCGACACGCATCGCATTGCGCTCGGCGGCGGGTTTTCAAAAGAGCTCGAGCTCTACCGGTTCGTCTCCAAGTCCCTCGTCCCACTCGCGGGCCTCGTGATCGGTAGTGACGACAAGTGGTTCTGGTCGTTCGCATCGGGCACGGTGACGACGATTCGCAACGTCGCGCGGAACCAGGCGGATCGCGAGTTCTTGGACAAGGCCGACGCCGTGCTCGCACAGAACACGAAGTCCTACGAAGAGATGCGTGCGAGCGGCACCGCGTCGACGGACGAAGTCGACTTGATGGTCCTGACCAACGCGTACCGACTCCAAATGGGGCGAATGCCGTTACGCGTCGATGCGCGGCTCGTGATCGCGGCGCGCGGCCACTGCGAGGAGATGTCGAGACTCGGTTACTTCGGACACGAGTCGCCGGTGCCGGAGCGGCGCACGCCGAGCGACCGCATGCGTCTCGCTGGCTACAAGCGAGGCGCGGGCGAGAACCTCGCGATCAACAACGGTCCAGCAGGCGCCATCGAAGCCTGGCAGCACAGCTCCGGTCACCACCGCAACATGCTCGCGACGCAGCACAGGGATCTGGGCGGCGGCATCCACGGGCGGCACTTCAACCAGAACTTCGGCGCGGGCGGGGGCTAGCAGCCAGCCTTAGCGCCCGTCGCCGCTCGACACGAGTTCCGCTCGCACGCGGCTGAGTTCGCGGGCGAGGTCCTGATCCATCCGGGACTCGGGACTCGCGGCGAGGTTTTCGTCGAGGAGCTTCTGGGACTCGTCGAGGAACGTGCGTGCGCGCGTCCGGTCGCCATCCGTTCCGAGCGTCAGTTCGAGGCGCGCAGCGATTCCGAGCGTGCTCGCGAGGTTGAAGCGATCCACGCGGTGGGGACCCCGAGTCGGGAGCACGACGCGGCGATCCTCGATCGCGAGGTCGAGGTCGCGCCTGAGTGTCTTCGCTTCGATCGTGCGGGCCCCGAGCTCGAGTTCGGCGAGCGTGGAGAGCGTGTTGGCGCGTCCTTCGCGCGCCGAGATGCCATCGCCGCTTTCTTCGATCAGGGACGTCCACGTCGCGAGGGCGTCGCGCAGCATCGTTCGCCGTTCGTCCGTCGACAGCGCGCCCTCGACGCTGCCGAGGCGTGTGCGGACCGAAGCGAGGCGGCGGCGTAGCTGCGTCTGCTCGGGGTGCAGTGCGACCAAGTTCGCGAAGATCGCGACGGCGGCGCGACCGTGACGGGCGGCAGCGTCGCCGTCGTTGCGGGACAGCGCGAACGTCGCGAGCTGACGTTCGGCCAGCCCGCGGATCTCGTGGGCGATGAGTGGGATTTCGTTGCTGCCCGTACGTGTTCGATCGACGATCGCCTGAGCTCGATCCAGATGCAGGACGCAGGACTCGTACGCGGTCGTCGCGCCGTCCAAATCACCTCGAAGGTCCGCGATGTCTCCGCGATGGCTGTCCAGATAGGCGGCTTCGAGCCACGTCGATGCTTCGTCGTCCTGATGAGCCACGAGTGCGGCGAGAGACTCGTCCGCGAGCTTCAGATAGTGGTTGGTGGCGTCGTCGTCACGCACGTACGCGTATGCCTTCGCGAGCCTTCTCGCGACGCGCAACAGTGTCGTTCGGTAGAGCGGTTCGTCCGGGTCGTCGCGGGTGAGCCCTTCACAGACTTCGACGCTGCGTCGCCACGGCTCGAAGTACGCACGGCCGTTGCGCTTCGTGATCTCGAGATTGCCGACGCGGTGTAACGCGAGTGCGAGGCTGTGCCTCATTTCGCGATCGTCAGGATGTGCGGCGACTAGGCGTTCGGCGGCGTCCGTAGCGGCACGAATGGCGTGCTCCGCTTCGTCGAGGTTGCCGAGTCGAAGGTCGACGTCGTAGAGCAACATGCGCGTCTTCAGCAACATCGCGTGCAGGCGAGCATCGTCTTCGTGCTGCAGGCCTTGCTCGCACGTCGACGCGATGCGTTCCAGTGCGCGCTTACGCAGGCTGGCGACTCCGCTGAGCGCGTCGAGTTTGTCGTCGGACAGCACGACTGCGGCCGAGTTGATCGCGGACAGGAAGCCGTCGAGATTCTCCCGCGCGCGTTCGTTGGCCGCGCGCGTTTCGGTCAGCGCCGCGCGGAGATCGCGAACACGTCGATTCTCGAGGAACGCATAGCCCGCGGCGACGAGCATGCCGGCAGCGAGCATCGCCACGATTGCCGTAGCGCGCGCTGGATGTCGCTCGGCCCAACGACGCATGCGAAGCGCAGCGTGCGGCCGGATCGCGAGAATCGGCTGGCGAGCGAGAAAGCGCCGCAAGTCGTCCGCCATGGCACCCGCCGCCGAGTATCGGCGTGCCGGGTCCTCGTCCATCGCGCACAGACACACCGACTCGGCGTCCCACGGGATCTTCGCGTCGATGCGCGAAGGCGCGGTAGGGTTCACGAGTTGCGCTTTCGTCGACGTCGTCGATCGTTCCGGGAACGCGCGCCGCAGGGTCAGGAGCTCGTAGAGCGTGACGCCGAGTCCGTAGACATCGGTCCGTGCGGTCACGGAACCGACGGAGTCCGAGAACTGCTCGGGCGCCATGTAGGGGATGGACCCCAGATTGGCGCCGCTGCGCGTCAGTCCGTGCGACTCGTCATGTCGCGCGAGTCCGAAGTCGAGAAGCACGACACGGCCGTCGCGACACAGGAGGATGTTGGTCGGTTTGACGTCGCGGTGCAGGATTCCGCGCTCGTGAGCATGTTGGAGTGCGCTCGCGACTTGGAGCACGATGCGGAACGCCGCGTCGTGCCATGGGCCACGCAGCAGCTCTTCGAGCCGTGCATCGGGCTCTTGGTCCGCGAAGGCTTCGAGAGCGGCCTTCGTTCGCTTCTGCGCAGGAGCCTTGCGCACGTGATCGATCACGCGCCCGAGGTCGATCCCATCGAGCAGCTCCATCACGTAGTAGGGCAGACCGCGCACTTCGCCGCGCGCGAGGATCTTGACGATGCCGGGGTGGTCGAGCTTGGCGACCGCATCCACTTCGAGGTCGAAGCGTTGGCGCGCACTCCGCACGAGTACGTGATCGGGGCGTACGAACTTGATCGCGACGTCGCGATGGAGGCTGCGCTGTTCGGCGACGTAGACGACGCCCATTCCTCCGGCGCCGATCGGTTCTCGCAGGCGGTAGTCGTCGAACTCGACGGGGATGTCCAAGTCCGCCGCCGCATGGTTCAGCCGCGACCCCGAGGGGAGCGCGCCCGAGGTCTCCCCGAGGATGCCGATCCGATCGAGTTTCTGGACGCGACGGCGAATCTCGTCTGCGTGTTCTGGGTGCGCGCTGCAGAAGGCGTCGAGCGCAGCATCACCGTCCACGTCCATGCGCTCGAGACAGGCGGCAACAAGGTCCCGCAACGTCGGTGCGGGGTCGCGGGAAGCGGACCGATCGTCCATGGGAGAACCATACCAGTGTGTTCAAGAACTCGGGCATGCACGACAGACTCGCTGGACAGCGGTACTGATACAGTCTCCGGCAATGGACGATTCCGAGGAAGCACTCGTCCGTGGGGCCACGCACGGAGACGCCGTGGCAGTGCAAGAACTGCTCGTGCGCTACCTCCCTGGATTGCGAGGCTACTTGCGGCTCAGGGCCGGTCCGCTTCTGCTCGACCGGGAGTCCTGTTCGGACATCGCGCAGTCGGTGTGCCGCGAGATCCTCGAGAACCTCGAGCGGTTCCGCTACGACGGCAGCGTCGGTTTCCGGCGATGGCTCTACACGACCGCGCGGCGCAAGATCGCGGACCGCTACGAATACTATCGCGCCAAGAAGCGCGACATCGCACGCGACGGTGATGGTGGCGACGATCGGCACCTCCACAGCTACGCGGACTTCTTCACGCCGAGTCAGCAAGCCGAAGCGCGCGAAGAACTCGACCGCGTCGAAGGCGCCTTCGCGCAGCTCTCCGAAGAGCATCAACAAGTCATTCTGTTGACGAAAGTGCTCGGGCTGTCACGCGCCGAGGCTGCCGAAGAGATGGGGCGAAGCGAAGGCGCGCTGCGCGCCCTGCTGTTCCGAGCACTCGCCACGCTCTCGGAAATGCTCGACTGACTCAGCCGGCGCGCTCGCGCTTCTTCCGTCTTGCCTCGAGGCGCTCCGGGGTCGTCTGCCACCGCTCGTGGAACCACATCCAGTCCGACGGCTGTTCGCGAATTGCCGCTTCGACCGCCGCGCTCCACGCCTGCGTGAGTCGCAGGACTTCCGCGTCGCGATCCGCCGAGAAGTCGGGCCAGATCGGTTCGCACACGATCAGTCGTAGACCGTTCTCGTGACGACGCAGGAATGCCGGCAAGATCGGCACGCGACCGTGCAGCGCGAGAGCCGCAGGGCCGGTCGGCGTGTAGGCGGGTTTGCCGAAGAACGACACGAACTCTCCCGCGAGTCGAGCGACGTCTTGGTCGGGCACCGTGCCGATGATCTTGTGCTGTCGCAACCCGCGCACGAGGCGCATCGGCGACTCGTTCTGATAGAAGGTGCTCATGCCGAGCCGCGTGCGCAGCTCCTCGACGAAGTCGTTGAGTCCCGGATTGCCGAGTCGCTTCGCGATCACGCTGTCGGCTCGCCCCGGAAAGTGCTTGGCGAGCTGCGCGCCGAGGAGCTCCCAGTTGCCGATGTGGCCCGTCAGTCCGATGAAGCCACCATCCGCGAACAGGCTCTTGGCGCGATCCGCAGCGTCGTTCTCGTCGATGTACCCGGGCGGGAGTTTTCCGCGACTCGCGGCGAGCACTTCGGCGACGACGAGGCCGAGGTTGTGCGCGATGGTCTTGGAGATGCGAGTCTTGTCGCTGCTGCTGAGGTCGTTTCCGAAAGCGAGCGTCAAGTGTCCATGGACCTTGCCTCGGATCGCGCGATGGGCCGCGATCCGCGTCAAGAACGGCAGGACACGCCGTGTGAGCCCGAACGGCAGCAGGCTCGTCCCTCGGCAGAGCGACGTCAACGTGACGGCGACGATGCGTCGACGGAAGCGCTTCCAGCGACTTCGGGAGCGCTTGTAGTGCTTGCCGTCGTTGCGTGTTTCGTCCGCCATCGTTGTTGACGGTACCGCGCAGCGCGGACGATGCGAGTCCTCTCGCGCTTCGATGTGTGGTGCCTGCCGCCGAGTGCGACCAACTCCCGTTGCCATGCCTCGAAGGCGCGAGCGGCGATCGAGCGGGACCGGCGCCGGATCGGTTCCGGGGATTCGCACTCGAGCCAGGCGAGTGCGCGACCGAGGTCGGCGGCCATGGCACGCCATGCAGCGATTCGCGGGAGTCTCGTGATGCCGTCGAGGTCGACGAGCGTGAGTTCCGCCCCTGCGTTCGTTTCGCGTACGACGAAGTTATCGAAGCGTGGATCACGACAACGCAGTCCGGTCGCATGGAGCCTCCCGACGATGCGCCCGAACTGACGCGCGAGGCGGTCGACGAAGCACGCATCGTCCTGCCACTCGGTGATCGCGAGCGCGGGATCGACGCGTTCGCTGAGGATGAACCGATCGCTCGCGCACGCGCCGAGAACACTGCAACCCGAGGCGCGTAACGTCGCGAGCGAGCGTGCGTGCGGCAAGTCGCGCAGCGCGAGCTCTTCGGCGTGGATCCAGCTCTCGATCGAGCGCGCCTCCTTGCGCGACTTGGCGATGGCTTCGGTGGTGCCGCCCCTTGTCGTCAGCGTGACCTGCACGACGACGCCGCGTCGCCCTTGCTTGAGCATGCGACCGTCGCGGATGTCCGCACGAAGCGATTCTGCCGTCGGTTCCTCGAGCCGGCGTGCGAGCGAGCGTCGCAGCATCGTGAACTCGACTCCGCCCACGCGTCGAAACGCACCGCTTGGGCGGAGAGCGCGATCGATGCGCTTTCGAAGGTGCCTCCGGAGCCATCGATGCGCGAGCGCGGATTCGACCGTGATCCCGAGTGCGCGCGACAGGGCCTCGCGCTCGGGTGCGTGTTCGGGCCACGGTAGTGAGAGCCAGAGACGCTCGAAGTCCCGCGGTCTCAGCTGCACGGGATGCGGTCGAACCGCTGCTGCATGCAGGTCCAACACGAAGAGCTCTCCCGACGCGCCTGTGTCGCCCTTCACGAAGACGTTGCCGAGATGCAGATCGCGGTGCCTCAGGCCGCGCGCCGCACACTCCGCGAGGAAGCTCCCGCAGCGCTCCGCGAAGCGCACTCGCTCATGCTCGCAGGTCGTGCCTCGAAGTCGCTCGTCCGCGCTCTGGCCACTGCCGAGATCCTCCAGCACGAGCCACGCCACGCTGGGCGAAAGGGCGCGCTCGACCCACGTGAAGAGGGGCTCGGGGCTCCGGATCCCGCGGCTGCGGGCCTGCCGCAGGTTGCGTGCTTCGACGACGGCGCGGCTCCGCAACCACAGCGCGCGCGTGCGCTCGATCGCTCCGCGAACGCGGTATTCCTTCAGAATGACGGACCGACCGTCGAGCGTGCCGCGAACCACACGACGTAGCGCCGAGTCCTTGATCAACTCGCCGTGCTCGGCCGCGTGTCGCAGTCGTTCGAGGTCCATGGCTGGAATCGTCGCCGCGCGTGCGTACCGTGTCGAGCAGAGGTGTCCCGGTTCGTGGATCTGCTCCGTTCGTGGATCTGCTCCGTTCGTGGATCTGCTCCGGGGTCTCTCGCAATCGTCGCCGTGAGCTGATGCGCCGTGTGGAGATTCCATCGCTACTACATCAAGGAGTTTTTGATCAATCTCCTGCTGACGTTCGTCATGCTGTTCGGCATCGCGGTGCTCGCGACCGTCAGTCGCGCGACCGGACGTGCGCAGGGTTTGGGCCTGCTCCTGACGCTTCGACTCACGATGTATTGGTCGATGTCGCTGATCCCGCAGTTGCTGTCGATCTCGGTGCTGGTTGCTTCGGTGTTCACGTTCGGGCGTGCGGCATCGGACAACGAGATCACGGCCATGCGTGCTGCCGGTATTCGTCCGATTCGTCTGCTCGGCGCCGTGCTGTTCGTCGGAGCCCTCGTGGGCTCTGCGAACGCTTGGCTGCTCCACGAGGTGATTCCGTGGACGCACTACGAGAAATACCGGCCGACGAAGGACGCGTTCAAGCTCTTGATGATCAACAACAAGAGCCGGCAGAATCAGTGGGAGCTCGACAACTTCCAGATGCGATGGGGGAAGGGCGATGGCGCCGGTCGCTATCTCGACGTCGACTTCAATGTCACCAACGACCGAGGCTCACAGACCGGTCGTGCGGACTCGCTCGAGATCGTCTACGACGAGCCGGAGGACGCCCTGATCCTGCTCATCGACGGCTTCGACGGCGAGATCACGCGCAATGGCAAGACCGTGCCCGTCAAGTTGCCCGGTCAGACGACGCTCGCATTCTCGATCGGATTGCTCGAGACGCGCAATCGACGCGATGAGGGTATGCATGACGTCTCGACGAGCCAACTCGTCGCCGAAGTGGACAGCGGTGTGACGGGTCGCGACTGGCAAGCTCGATGGCTCGTTGGCGATCGCATCGGGAATGCGTTGTCGACGCTGTTCTTCGCATTGATCGGGTTTCCGATCGGCGTGCTGTTCCGACGCTCGGGGCGCATGGTCTCGTTCGCGATCAGTTTCGTTCCGCTCGCGTTCTTCTACGGACTGGTCTTCCTCGGGCAGGGTTTGAGTCGTCGCACCGAAGACTGGCAGTATTCGCTACTGCCGGTCGCGGGACTCGCGATCGCTGCCGTTCTCTTGACACGCAGGGTGTTCCGACAGTGATGATCGGACGCCTCGATCGATACGTTGGGCGCATCTGCCTCGGCAGTTTCGTCGTCTGTCTCTGCTTCATCGTCGGGTTGTTCGTCGTGATCGATTTTCTCGAGCACGTCGACAACTACGCGAAGGCGATCCCCCGGCTGCCCGACGAGTATCGCCGGCTCGGCTACTTCCTCGTCGGGGCTTACTACCTCAGTTTCTTGCCCTTCATCTACATGCAGGTCGCCCCGTTCGTGACGGTGACGGCAGGCATGTTCGCCGTGAGTCGGCTGATGGGGGCCAACGAGGTCGTTCCGATGATCTTCTGCGGACGACGACTCGGTCGCGTGTTGGTGCCGATCTTCGCGATGGGGGTCCTGAACCTGCTCGCGATGATCGCGATCCGCCAGTTCGTGTTGCCACAGCTCGTCAACAAGAAGGACCACCTCTACGCGATGATCCGCGAGGGGGACGTCGATCAATACGTCGATGCGGGTATCATCAACTTGCCGAAGGGCAATACGCTCTTCTTCGAGGGCTTCTCTCTGCGCGAAGGCAACCTCAAGAGTCCGAAGCTCTATATCCGTCGTGACGACGACGACGGTGTCGATTCGCTTCGGGCGCGGATGGCGCTCTGGACCAAGGATGGCGATCGCGGTCCCGGCTGGATCCTCGAGGCCGGTCTGCGCCGCAATCGCGACGCCGAGTTCGCGACGGTCATCGATTTCGTCCCGGCCGCGATGGTCGAGGGCTTCGAGCCAGGGACCATCCGGAACCGGATCAAGGAGAAGAGCAGTCTTCTCGATCTGTCCTACGGCGATCTCGCCGAACTCGTGCGCGAGCATCCGAACGTTGTCGAGTACAGCGTCGGGTTGCACCACAACATCACGTTCCCGATCGCGAACATCCTCTTGCTGCTACTCGCCCTGCCGTTCGCGCTCAAGTTCGAGCGCGGGAGCAAGATCGAACGGGTCGTCTTCGCGCTCTTGATCTGTGGTGCGTATCTCGTCGTCGACCTATCCCTCCAGAATCTCGGCCGCAACGGGGCGATGTCGCCCGTGCTCGCGGCTTGGCTTCCGACACTCGTGTTCGGGAGCCTCGGCGTGGTCATCTTCGATACGGTGCGCACATGAGCGACTCTTCACGGTATTCGGTCCGATTGGTTTCGAGGTTGGCGTTTGTGGCGTGGGCCAGCACGGCGGCGATCGCGCAAGACGGTGCTCCTCCTGCCCCGAGTCCAGAGCGAAGTGCGAACGAACAGGGAGGCGTGCAGCCTGTGCCCGCGGTGGAAGCGATGTTCTACGAAGCGTTCTGGTACGACCTCGGCGCGCAGGATCCCGCGCGCGCGATGAAGCTCTACGAAGACTTCTTGGTGAAGCACTCGGAACACGAACTCGCGCCGCGCGCCGCGCGCCGTGCCCACGACCTCCTCGTGCGCACGAAGCAGGGCGATCGCGCCGAGGCGTTCCGCAAGAAGTACGAATCCTGGATCACGAGCGTCAAGCCGGGGATCAACAGCCCGTTCCTCGATCCGAAGCTCGACGTGCAGTCGTTCGTCGACCGTTTCGAGGGTGAGAGTCGTGAGATCTTCATCCATCGAGCGAAGATCCTCGCGTTGATGGGACTGAAGGAAGGCATGCGCGTCGCGGACGTCGGTGCGGGGACCGGTCTCTTCACGTGGCCGATCTCACGGAAGGTCGGCAAGGACGGCGCGGTCTACGCGGTCGAGATCTCCGAAGGCATGCTCGAGCACCTCACCAAGGAGAAGGAGCGCCGCAGCGCCGACAACGTGCACCTCGTCGCGTGCACCGAGCGTTCGACGATGCTGCCACCCGCGTCGGTCGACCTCGTGTTCGTGTGCGACACGTATCACCACTTCGAGTATCCGGCCGAAACGCTCGCGTCGATCCACGCCGCGCTGAAGCCGGGCGGCGCCCTCGTGATCGTCGACTTCGAACGCATCCCCGGCAAATCGCGCGAGTGGACGCTCGGCCACGTGCGCGCCGGCAAGGACGAAGTGCGCAAGGAGATCGAAGCCGCCGGCTTCCGCTTCGTGCGCGAGGAGAAGACGCCGCTCGAAGAGAACTACTACGTGCGCTTCGAGAAGGCCGCGGGCTGACGCGCATTCGATCCCGGCACGCTGCCCCGACACGCGAGCGACGGCTTCGCTATCGTGCACCGCAGAGCGACCTTCGCCTCCGAAGTCGCCAACCGGAACCGCTCCGGAGCACAGTCCGATGCACGCACGAAGGCACCTGGCATTCGCGTCACTCTTGGTCGTCACGCTGATCGCCGGGATCAGCTACTTCCTCGGTTGGATTCCCGGGACCCTGCCTCTGGCTGGAGTGACGACCGCGCTCGAGAGGGAGGATGTCTCCCACCCAACCGTCACTCTGACGGAGGATTCCGAACTTCGTCGCGAGCCGACTCGGTCCGTGACGCTGAGCGTCGTCGACGACGAGACGAGCGTTTTCGTCGAGTCGTTCCACCATTCCGTCGATTCACGTGCGTTCGTCGCCGTGGCCGGTGGACGTGTGACCATCGACGATCTACCCGCGGAGCAGGTTGCCGTGGTCGTGCGTGCACCCGGGTATCGGGAGACGAAATTCACGATCACGACAACGCAGTCGCAGTGGACGCTTCGATTGCGCGGTGCCGCTCGTCTGTACGGAGTCGTGCGCGACACGAATGGAGGACCGCTGGGTGAGGTGGAGGTCTTTGTCGCCGAGCGCGGGAGGCTGCACGGGTTTCGACGAACGTCGCAAGACGGAGCGTACGACTTCGCGGGGCTGCCGCGCGGCAACTACGACGTCCGCTTCTCGAAGCAGGGATTCGAGGTGCATGCCGAGACGATCGCGATCGGTGGAGCGAAGCAGCTCGATGTGGCGCTGGACGCAGTGCCGATGTTGTCGGTCTCAGTTGCCGCGACGCCGCCGCAGATGAAGGTCTCTGGATCGTCGAGCATGCCAGCCATCGTGATGCTCGATTCGGTCGTGGTCTTCGAGCAGCTTCTGCGATTCGAGGATGGAATCGCGTCCGCGCAAGTCGTCGACGATCGCAGTGCAACCGAGGTTTCGTGCGCCATCACGCTGCCTGCGGGACGCGTCGCCCACGCGCGTGGCGCCATCAGGACTCACGAGAAGCGGCGCTACGCGATGCTGAGACTCGACGATTGTCGGTGGACGACGTTCGAGTTCCGCAGTCGGGGTGATGTCTTGGCTGACCGGGAGTTTCGAGCACGCATCGGCACGACGGTGACGACCGTGATGACCGATGACCGAGGCATCGCGTTCGTGCCGAGTGGAGACGTGGGTCGAGACCGGATCGTCTTCTGGTCGGACCATGGCGTGTCGGAGACCATGCCCATCGATGGAGGCATGCACGTCGTCGACATGGGCGACCATGGTGGGCGCGTGGTCGTGATCGGCGAGGAGCGTGCCCACGCGGTCGTGTGCGGATGCTACGGGGAAGGCGAGTTCACCCAGCAGGATGCAGCCGTGGATCCGGCCGGTGCGTACTGGGTGCCAGCGGGAGAGTTCCAAGTGCAGAACCGGGACCACCACGGAGTCCTCGCAGGGCCGACCGAGATCCGAGTCGGGCAGGACCTGACCGTGGATCTGGACCGGCAAACGACCCGTGCGTGCACGGGGGTGACCCGGGCGCATGCGACCGTGTCCGTGTGGCATGGCTCCGATGCGTTTGGCTGGGCGCTCGTGGCGCGCGTCGCCGCGGACGCGGACGGTCGATTCCGTCGTGATCGTCTGCGCGAGGGCCCTTATTGCGCCGTGACGCGGGATGCACGTCGGCTCGCGTTTCGTCACTTCGTGATCGACGGCGCCACCGAAGTCGACTTGGGAGACTTGACGCGAACACGTGAGCTCGACATCGACGTCCGTGATCGACGCTATGGGAGCATCGCGAATGCCCGTTTGCGGATCTGCGCTTCGGGCGTGCCGCAGGAGGAGGCGATGGACGTCGTCACCGATGCGGATGGTCGTTTCGAGGTCGAAATGGTCGAGTCGTGCGAGGCGTTCGAACTCTGGGCGGATTCGTGGCGCGTTCACGTCGACTCACGCGGCAGCAAGACCCGCTACTCGGTCGTCGTTCCCATCGCAGAAGCCGAAGCGCGAGTGCTTCGCTTGGATCCGGAACTCGTCGGTGTGCGCAAGCTGTGGCACGTGAGCCATGCGGCGGGTGTGCGGACGATGAAGTTCTACGAAGCGATGCAACGCTCGTACAGATTGCCTGCCACTGGCGGCTTGGTTGTGGCGCACACGCATCGTGGCTTCGTGCCGCTGCGCGTCGATGGGAGTACGCTGCGCGCCTACCCACGACGCCCGTTGACTGGAATCTCTGCGGGTGCCGCGCGTGATCGCGTGTGGCTGAGTCGAATCGGCGAGCACGAGCTGACGGACTTGCACTGGGATGTGCCGCTCGAAGATGCCAATGGGTCGTCGGTGTCGGTTCGCCTACCTGTCGGCACGACCGTGTCCGTGGGGGATGCTGCGCCTGAGGTCACGATCCGGTAGCGCGTCCTTTGTCGGCGAGATGTTTTCGAGAAACAGCGGCGGGTTTCGGATTGGTGCTCGCTGCACAGGTCAGTCTCTTACGCAGGGCCGGACTTGCCCGTATCCGCTGTTCCTCGAAACCTGACTGGTCCGCGATGCCAGGCCAATGCCGCGGCCATCGTTCCGTCGACGGGAAGAGCTCACTGACAGGAGGCACACCGTGGTCGAGAAAAAGAACGCAACTCACGACGATGCAAGGCTCCGACCCGAGTTCACGCGCGCCGTACAGCCGGCGTTTCGGGTGCCGAGGCACTTGCGGAGGCTTCTCCAGGCGATCGAGGAGGTGCCCTCCGAGCAATCGCTGCGGGACGCGATTCGCGTAGCGAATGACGTCACGCTCGAGCGCGCGCGTGCGCGTCGGGATTGTGGCGCGGCCGGGCAACCGATCCTCGAGATCGATGAAGAGGAAAGCGGTGGAGAAAACGCGACGCGGAAGTACGACCCGATTCGGGTGATCAATCGCGATTGCAATGCGGCTGAGAATGCTGTCGGCAGCGGCTTCGGAATTGGAATCGCTCAGACTCGTGCGGCAGCGGAGCAAGCCGCGAAGGACGAGGCGGAGCGAGATGCACGCGCACGGATGAACGCATTGGTTCCCGTGTGTCTGCCTCCATGTCCACACGTCGCGCCGCCGGGTCCGCAGGGCACCGTGACCGGGACGACGGTCATCCTCGCGTTGCAGGCCGCGATCGTCATCGAACTGACGATCACGATCGACGGTCGTCGAGTGACCCTCGTCACAACGTTGATGGTCTGGATCGCGGTCGCGAAAGCGGATTGGGAGTGGTTCTTCGTCTGCTCGGATCAGGCTTGGGGATGAGCGGCGACATCGTGCTCTGGAGGCGCGCAGACCATGGCGACCTGGGACGTTCAACAACAGCGATATCGATGGTCCAGCGATGATCGCGATCCGGTTCGGTATTGCTTTGTCGAAGCGCCACAGAATTCGGACCATCCCGCGCGATCGTTCACCGAAGCGGAGAAGAAGGCCGCTCGGCATGCCATCGAGGAATGGAACGAGGCGCTGAAGCGATTCGCCGTCAGTAAGGGTGCGTCGGATCGAGAACGCATCGTCGAAGGCGAGCCGTGTGACATCACGCTACGTTGGGAAGACGACAGCTTCTTTCGTGACTACCGAGTCCGCAATGCGAGTGGTGACGTGACGCACGGCGACGACCTCACGGGCTCGGCAGGCTATTCGGATCGAATCGGCGGAGGATCCCTCGAAGAGGTCGAAGGTCGACCAGGGACGCCCTACACCCCCGGGCGCGACCTGACCGCATTTCCGCGCTCGGAGATCTACTTCAATCTGAATGCGACAGCGGCGATCTCCGACTTCTCGGGGTGGTTCGTCGACCCGACGCCAGAGACCGATGAAGAGTTCGAGGAAGTCGAGTCGGATACGATCCCCGCATACCGACAACTGGTCGCGCGACCCGACGGTCCTGCCGATAATCGCATCGACTTCTACACGGTCGTCAAGCACGAGTTCGGCCACATGCTCGGCTTCGACCATGACGGTCATGCGGGCGCCAACGGCGATCGCGGACAGGTCATGGCTGGTGGCGTCGGCGCGCAGGAGCGCCGCCACCAAGTTCCCGTCCAGGATCTCCATGCGTGGGCCGTCGGGGCGCGTCGGCACCTGAACGAGCACGACATGCGTCGATTGGAGGTTCACTACGCGGGAGCGTTCGGTCCAGAAGATGGTCGCTCTCGTCTCGTGCGGACGCTGTTCGTGATCTTGCTTCTCGCGATCGTCGCAGCTCTGGTGTTCGTCTTCGCAATCTGATCTTCGCTCGTGACGTGAGCCGTGCCCTCGACGATTCCTGGACGATGCGTGACGAGCGACGATTCGTCCGTGACTGTGCGTACGTTGCCCTGACTCGAGTGCGAATCCGTCGGTAGACGTTGAGTCAATTCTCGAATTCGCGCGACAGATACATTGCGACAAGGCGCTGATGACTACGCCGATCCAATAGAGTGATCGGGATCAGCTCCTGAGAAGCATCACCATGGAAGAACTCCTCCGCTTCGTCGTTGTTCGTCCACCAAACGAAACCGCTGAGAGATTCACTCTCGAGTTGGCGAATCCCGAGACCGTTCACGATGGCGTGACGCTCGCACGTTTGAGATCGGGAGGCGAATCGGATCTCGCGCCACCCCAAGACGCGATGCAGCAGCGGATTCACGCCCTCGCTGCGGGAATCGAGGACTTGGAGGATGCCTCAGCCGAATTCGTAATCCGACTTGCTCGGCACTTGTGGCAAGAGGATGTCGAACGAGTTGTCGCCGGCGCATCCTGGGGAGCGCGACGCGCAGAACTCGATTTTTGTCTGTTGGACGGCAAATACCGGCGTGGCCCGAACCGCAACGCGATTGCGTCAATCGCTCGTGCGCGCCGTGCGATGGCCGTCATCGAACTCGCGATTGCGGATCCCGATGCGCCTAAGGATGACGTTCGGGCGATGATGCAGGCCACCTTCAAGCTGCCGGATGGACTCGTCGAGCCGGCGCGCAATCCACAAGATCGTGATGCGGGAGATGCCGATCAGTACGAGCGCGCCAAGCATGACGCTCTCGCGAATGCATGGAAATTGCTCGACCATCAAGAAGGCCTCGCAGAAGCCGCGACATTCCTCGAGCGAGGTCCGTTGTCCTCGTTCGGCACGACCGCAGTCGCAGCCGAAGTCGAAGCCCCTCCCATCAACGACGACCGTGGTGAAGGTTTCATCGGTGCACTTGCACGGATCGTTGGGCTCGGTGTTTCGAAGGATCCAGATGGAATCAGTGCACCGCCTCCGCCTCCTGCGACGCTCGTCGTTCACGCACGTGCATTCGATTCGCTGTCGGAACGAGCCAAGCGAGCCGTTGCGGCGAGCGGTATTCCATTCGACGGGATCCCGTACGAGCGCGTAGTGTCCGAACTGCGACGGAAACAAGTCGAGGCGCAAGCGCAAGCAGAAGCCATGACACTGCCGTTCACGACGAGCGAGAGCACGTTTCGCGTCGGTCGACAACTCTTGAAAGGATCGCAGCCGCGCCAGACGCCGACGGAACGAGCGATTCTGATTGCCAAGAATCCCTTGATCTTCTCGGGAACACCGCTGCCACCACCGGAATTCAAGCCAAGGAAGCCGGAGCCCGCCGCCTGTGTACCAAGTCATCTTCGGCCGTCCGGTGTCGGGCAGCTTCTCGTGATTCGAAAGCCCATCAAGTGCTACGAGCGTGTCGAGATCTCACACGTCGAGAATGTGCTCGAAGGAGAATCCCGAGCGCGAGATCACGATCGAAAGATCACGACAGAAGAGACGTTCCTGTTCGAGCAGATCACCGAGACATCCGAGGAGCGCGATCTGCAAACGACCGATCGTGAACAGCTTCGGTCGGAGGTCGAGCGCACCGCAAAAACCGATATCGAAGCCAAGGGCGAACTCAACGTGAGCGGAAAATACGGACCCACGATCGAGTTCGAGGCCTCGGCTGGAGTCAAGGTCAACAAGTCGACCGAAAACTCACAGAAAGTCGCTCAAGAGTTCTCTCGTGAAACCGTCGATCGTGCGGCGACGAAGGTCTCCGAGCGCGTGCGACAACAACGCACGCGCCGCATCCTCGAAGAAGTCGAAGAGCGCAATCATCACGGGTTCGAGAACGGTTCACCTGGACACATCGTCGGGATCTATCAATGGCTCGACAAGATCTACGAGGCACAGGTGTTCGACTACGGGCAGCGCACTTTGTACGACATCGTCGTTCCAGAGCCAGCGGCGTTCTTGATCGCTGCGTTCCAGGCCTCTCAGATCAAGCGAGGTGCCTACCTCGAAGAACCGCAGGAGTTCACGGTGCGGCCGTCGCAGTTGACGGAGAGCAACTATCCGCGCTACGTCAATCAGTATGGCGCGAAGGACGTTCAGCCTCCGCCGCCGTTCTTGCGCTCCGAGAGCGCGACGTTCGTCCTGTCTGATCGGAACGACAAGTGGAAAGACGTACGCCATGCTGAGTCTCGCGATATCGATATCGAGAACGGATACGAAGCCGTGCACGCGTATCTCACCTGTACGATCTGCGGGAAGAAGAGTGAAGGATCGGCGGTCGATCTACACGTCGATCGCTCGTGGTACCGCTTCGGCATGAACTCGTCGACGAATTCGACGGCGATGAACAACCAGCAGGGCAAGATCCCGGTCGGCGTGCAGGCCTTTAAGACTTCGGTCTTCACCGCGACGATCGAGATCAAGTGTCGCCGCACCGCAGCTGCATTCGCGAAGTGGCAACTGGAGACGCACGAGAAGATCCAGACTGCTTACGAAGAACGATTGTCCGCATATCGCGCGGAACAAGACAAGCTTGCTCTCGAGACCGTCGAGGAGCTGCGCGGCGGTAATCCCGCGCACAACAAGCGCGTTGCCGAGACCGAACTCAAGCGAGCCGCAATCTCGATGCTCGCCAACCAGAGGTTGTTGATCGATGCGATCAACATCGATGCCGATGCCATTCCGTATATCGACATCGTCGCGGCGAGAAAGGCCGATCCTGTAATTCGATTCCTCGAGCAATCCTTCGAGTGGGAGAACCTCAACTATCTCTACTATCCGTATTCGTGGGGGCGCAAGGAGCCTCAATGGCGCGAGAAGGTATTGTTCGAAGATGTCGACCAGGAGTTCGCCGACTTCGTACGCGCGGGTGCAGCGCGCTTGCAAATCGCAGTTCGTCCTGGCTTCGAGAACGCTGTCGATCACTACCTCAACACGTGTGAGGTATGGGATGGTGGCGAACTCCCATCGATCTCGGACGCACTGTACGTCCCCTTTGTCGAGGAGCGCAAAGCGCAACTCGGTGCACCCGGCAAGGAGGTCGCATATGGCGATCCTTGGGACGTGAGGGTTCCGACGAACCTCGTCATCCTTCGCGGTAGTAACACGCTGCCGAAATGGAAGAAGCAGGACGACAAGTTCGTCCCTGTGCCTTCCGACGAATTGGATGTCGCGATCGAGCTACCCGTGCCTGCACCGGACAACGATTGACAGCCGGATCATGAGTTCACCCGAGCAAAAACTCAGCGCGGTGAGGGTGCTCGATCCGGACGTTGCATCACGCCTACCGCGCATCGTCGAAGAAGCAGATCCCGGTAGAGGTCGGGCAACCCTGACATGGCTGCGGAATCCTCTGCAGCCGCGAAGTTCGCCATTGTTGCGGATCCACATCCGTGGTGAGCCTTGGCATCATTCCGGTGTCCGTCCTTATGCATGGTCCTACACGCCGGGACTCGGTCCGAACGGCGTGCCGGTGATTCGCGTTGCGTTGCGTCGCCTGACTTGGGTCGAGCAAACGATTCGTCGGGATCGTGCTCAGGAGCAGCGTGTCAAGGTCGGCAGCGGAATCGATGGCATACTCTTCGACCGGAACAACCCGCTCATCGAGATCTTGCGTCCGCAGATCGAGGCCTTGATGCCGGCGCCGGAAGAGCCGGTGGACGTTCATAGTGTCATCGGCGAGCCGATGATGCACTCGTCTCCGATTCTGTCTCGGCACGTTCAGCTGCTCTACGACTACGCGATCGTTCCCACCGACGTCGGTACTCGAATCGTGCATCGTCTTGGATGGTTCGACATCGACATCCGGATCCAAGATCGGGCGAAACGCGCTGCCTATGCCTATGACATCGTGCCCGTCGAGCAGACGGGTGGGATCTCGTTCTTCGTCAACGCGATCCATACCGACAACGTTCGTATCCGATACGTAGTGCACGAGTCGGTACGCGACCTCGTCGGCGTCTTCTCCCGCGAAACCGGCATGGTGCGAATGGTACCACAGCAGGGGGCGGAGATTCCGTATCAGCGCTCACTGATGGTCGGGCTTCGCCCGGACGACATCATCCTCAGCACGCGAACCACGGCTGCCATCTTTGCGTTCGAACTCGCGGTTTCGATGATTCCGTTCGTCGGCGTGCTCTACGACATTGGCCAGCTTGCCTACATCGCAGCCACCGGTCGAACGTTTTGGGGGCAACGCGTCTCGGAGCAGGAACTCGTCGTGATGGGGGCACTGATCGTCTTACCGATCGGTGCTGCATCGACGACAAAGGCCGTGAAAGCGCTCGCGCGAGCGAAAGCTCTTCGTCGAGCTCTGGACGAAAAGACACTTCGATCGATCCGAGAGGTGGCTGACCGCGGTTTCGTCGACGCGATCGGTGCACTGAGTCCAAAAAGCCATGCACGACTCGTTCGATCGCTCGAAGATCACTTCGCGGGGAAGTTGTCGTTTGCGCAGCTCATGTCGACATACGATCGCGTGCTCGGAAGCGCGTATCTCGATGCGCTTCGAGCTCGAATGCTGGACAAAGTGTTCACGCGAAACTTCCGTGGCTTCCGCGATCCCGAACTCGCCGCTGCGTACGAGCGCTACCTTGCTCAACCCAAGTTCCGTCGCAATGCACGAGCTGCTGCAGATCCGGCCTCTTGGGCCAAGAAGCAGAATGCAGCTACGACGGCGACGACCCGTCTGCGGTTGCAGCGATTACTGGGTGAGAAGTATGTCGATGTCATCAACGACGCGATTCGAGGTGGCAAGATTCCGCGCTCTTTGACGCCGACCGACATCGCGAATTACGACAAGCTGGTGGGTCTCGGTGTGACGAACTTCGCAGACATTCAGATTGCAGCCAAGAAGATCGGTGGGATCGGCGAGCACTTCGAGATCGATCACTTACTCGAGCAGCGATTTTGGCGCAACAATCCCTCGGTAACCTCAGCCTTCGATGAAGTCTCGATGAGCCAAGCCTTTCTCGTCCCGAAGAACGAGCGCGTCGCTGGCGAGATGTTTCGCAATTTCGGCGGTCAGCGCATTCACTACGTGCACACGACCAAGACCGTGTTGCTCAAAGAGCTGATCCCTCATGGCAGTGAAGCTTTTTGGACCGTGCAGCAGATCTGGGACGCTCATGCACACGTGTTCCGCCAACTCCGTGTCGACAAGTCCATCGTGGAAGCCATGAAAACGGATTTTCGCCTGCTCGCACAAAACCTGGGGCAAACGTTGAACACACGGTTGCCGGCGGTCAGCAGAATGAGACACGGAAGTGGCTGGCCGCGCATGTACAAGAATCCCGACAAGCCAGGTGAGTGGATCTTGGTTCGCTGACAGCGCGTCCTCACCCGTCTTTCTTCACGACCCACCCGCGGAAGATGCCGCGGTCCGCGGATTCGAGGCCGAGTGCGCGCAGCTTGCTGACGAACGGGCGTACGCGAACGAGTGCGGGATCGTGATCGATGCGTTCGACGAGATCGCGACCGACCACGAGGCGGCCACCGCGAGCATGCGTCTCGCGGAGGATGTCGATCAGTTGGTGATCGCCGACCTTCGCCCACAGGTCAGGATCGAGGGACGAAGGGCCCGAGAGCGTGAGCGTCCAGTTGTGGAGCGGGATCGCTTTGCATCCTTCGTGGTCGTACTCGACGTGGAGTGCGCGCATGCCGTCCCAGCAGAGGATCGTGCCCTGTGGACCGGCAACCGCGACAGCGTCGTCGGCCCAGGTCCAGGGCGGGTTCACCTGATCCGTCACCCAGTTCACGCTGTGGATCGTGCCTTGGATCCCTTGCGCGACGATCAGTACGATGAGTGCGATCGACTCCTCACGCCGGAGTGCCGGCATCAGCCGTCCGATGCCGATCACGAGGACGGGCAGCAGCGGTAGGTAGTACGCGCCGAACTCCCGGACGTTCCAGTGCCCGAAGAAGAGGAAGTACGGAAGGACGGCACACACGGCGAGCAAGGCCTCGAGACGTTGCCCTTTGAAGCGACGGATACCGAGGGCGAGCAAACCCCAGACGAAGCCCCAGAAGGGCAGCACGAGTTCGTGCACGAAGTAGTCGAACCACGTCTCGAGCGATCGCCACGCGAGCAAGCTCCACGCGAACGAACCGCTCGCGTTCTTGCCCCAGTTCTCGTCACCGCTGAGCCAGACGAGGATCTGCGATTGGCCGAACAGGAACGCGATCGACGGGCCGAAGAACAATGCTTGGACCCACACGTCGCGCACGGTGGGTCGGCGCAGGAGGCTGCCGTGCGAGGCGTGCACGACCAGGGCGAGTGCCGGCCATAGGAGACCCGATGTCACGTGGCTCGAAAACGCGAGGAGCAGCGCGATGCCGGCGAGAAACCAACGCAGTGGACGTGCCGGTTGATCGGGATCGAGTGCGCGGTCGAGGGCGAACAGCATCACGCAGATCCACAAGTAGTGGTTGGCGTGGTTCTCCACCGTCGTCGCGTAGAAGATCATCGCGGGCGTCGTTGCGACGAGGAGCGCGAGCCGTACCGGGCACGTGCACCCGCGTGCGAAACGCTTCGAGCGCGCGAGCAGATACGTGAGGATGCCGGAGCCTGCTGCCGCGCAGAACGCCGAATACGCGAATGCCGCGCTACGCTCCGAGAGCCCGACCAACTCGACGACGCGAGCGAACACCCACATCGGCGGCAGATAGAAGAGATGGTGCGCGACGAAGTTCGAATCGCGAAGCCACGTCAGATAGCTGATTCCGTCACCGTAAGGCTCACGCTGCATTGCGAGCGTGTAGAGCACCATGCACGCGACGAAGACGATCGATGCCCGTTTGAGCGACGCGGATCGCGTCACGACGGATCCGTCGCGCGTGCCACGTGCCAAGGATCGGCTTGTGCCGTCGGCATGACCTGGATCTCGTCGATGTTCACGTGCGGCGGCCTCGTCGCTGCGAAGTACACACAGTCGGCGACGTCCTGCGCGTGTAGCGGTTCGTAGCCGTCGTAGACCTTTTCCGCGGCGGCTTCGTCACCGCTGAACCGGACGATGGAGAACTCGGTCTCGGCAGCGCCGGGGTCGACCGTCGTCACGCGAATCCCTCGGCCCAAGGTCTCGAGGCGCAGGGCTTCGCAGATGCGCAGAATGCCCGCTTTCGTCGCACAGTAGACGGACCCGCCTGCATAGCCCTTGTGGCCCGCGACGCTGCCGACGTAGATCACGTGTCCCGATCCACGCTCGAGCATCGCGGGCAAGAACGACCGCGTCATCCAGAGCGAACCGAGGAGGTTGGTCTCGATCATCTCGCGCCACGCGATGCCTTCGGCATCGGCGACTCGCTCGGTGCCGCGCGCGAGTCCGGCGTTGTTGACGAGAATGTCGGGGATGCCGATCGCGTCCGCGAGTTCATCACGGAAGAAGTCGATGCTCTTGCGGTCCGTCACGTCGA
>JAGQQW010000064.1 GCA_020426005.1 Planctomycetota bacterium
TGACCTGAGAGCGATCGACGTTGCGCGACACTCCATCGAGAGGACGAGCCTCGGTGCTTGGCGCATTGCGATCGGAGGTCCGCAGCACATCAAAGACATACTCGCCCACATCGAAAGCGGTGCGAGCTTCGACGAAGCAGCGGGAGGACCGTATGGCCAGTGACGACTTCGGCTTCCTCGACGACCTGGAAGAGTCGGCAATGCTCGGGGACTTGCTCGGCAGTGTGCCTTCGTCGCGAGAACCGTCTGCGAGCGAGCCGCGTACGCGTGCTCGGTCGGTGACCGAACCGGTGCGCGCAGCGTCGACGATCCTCAGGCCTCTCGAGCGTTCGCCGATTGGAGACGTGCTGGCATCGATTCCGTGGTCGGGATCACGAACGACCATGGTCTCCGACAAGCTCGACGAACACGAAGTGCCTCATGGCCGCGACGGCGCGGACGACTCTGACGAACTCGGCGAAAACTACCTGCACGCGATCTCCTGGTGACCCATGAACGACAAGATCTCGAAGATCGTCCACGGCTGTGATCGCCGCTACCTGTTGCAGAGCGAACGCGAGCGCATCCTCGAGTACGCCAACTCGGTGCATTGCCGCATCGCGCTCGAGCAAGAAATCGAACGCTGCGAGAGCAAGGTGTTGGACGCGACGATGCGTGTCATCCGCGCGAAGTACCCTCAGCTCGACGATGTTCACGAGCAGGGCTACGAGCACACGAGTCGTGATCTACAGCTCGCCATGCGGTGTATCGCACAAGCCGTTCTGATCGACGACATCGGCTACTTGCACGATCGCTTCTTGATCCCGCATCGGCAGGTCTTGCGAGTACTCGGGTTCACGCCTGCGTTCGTGCGTGACGTCTATGGAACGTTACGCGACGAGCTTCGCAACTCGTTGTCCGGAATCACGTTCGACTTCGCCAAGCCGTATCTCGACGAGCTCGTGACCGTTCTCAGTGACTTTCCACAACTCGAAGATGCGAGAGTCGGACGATGAGGGGGGCCGTCAAGCCTGGTCGTCGAGTCCATCGGTCGTTTCCAGCGACATTCGACGGTGCTCCGGTCGTCAACGCGGAAGGGATCCAGTCGACAGGAAGCGGACGATACGTCGTGTCCATGGATCGTGACGTGTTCTCGAGGCTTCTCGAAGGTGCCGTAGGGCACGCCGGAACGCGAGACGTCGCGCTCGCCGCGGGTCGAGTCTGCGGCAAGGTGTTCGCCGAAGAGCTCGAATCGTCCGTGCAGTCGCACTACGACGTGGCGCTGCGCGAGATTCCGCTCGTAGAGTTCCGCGAACTCATCGCTCGCGCGTGTGAAGGGCATGGCTATGCACGTGTCTCACTCGATACGACGCATGTTGCCGATGGCGTGCTCGAGATCGGTTTCGAACGTGAAGCTCGCGGTGACCTCGAACTCGCGTTTCAGAGCGGTCTCGTGATCACGGTGCTCGAGCGGCTCACGGGCGACGCTGCGCTGGGCGGCGTGCTGGTCGAAGACCGTGATGGAAGCACGTCGTGCATCATCACGTCCAAGGAGCGGCTCGCGGGTCATACGTCCGAGTCTCGGCCAGACCGTGCTGAGATCCTCGCATCGCTGCGCATGGTCGAGGGGGTGGCCTCATGAACTCGGAAACGACGAGTCGCGACATGGCACTCGAAGAGGCGATGCAGGCGGAGCGGCGCGGCCTGTTTCGACGGCTACTCGACTGGCTCCTGTGGGATGGTGAAGACGATCTCGAGGATGAAGTCTTGCCGGAGACGACGCTCCCGCGTCCGCGTGGGCGCGTCGTGCACCCCGTGCGTCCGCCGAGGCGCGACGTCGACTCGATCGATTGGCAAGCGTTCGAGGAGGGGCGTCCGCAGACCGAAAGTGGGTTGCTCCCTGCGATCGCTTCGGAGGAGACCTCGTCGACCGGTGAATCCTTCGGGCCTGTTCCCGCCGTCGCTCCGCCGAGCGTCGCATCCGTCATGGCATCCATCCGGTGGCAGCGATGACCTCGCGTCCATACGTCCTCGCGATTGCGAGTCACAAGGGCGGCACGGGCCGCACGATGACGACGATCGGCATCGCGCGTGCGCTCGCGGCACGGTCGAAGCGCGTCTTGCTCATCGACGGCAACATCACGCCTGCACTGCATCTCTTGCTCGGGAGAGACAAGCAGGATGCTCCCATCGAAGAGCGTGAGCTCGTGCCTGGCGTCTTCGTCGGCACGGGAGCTCCTGGTGAAGCGTCGCGGCTCGATGCCGATTTCGTGCTTCTCGATTGTCCGCCGATCTTCGATCGCGGTGCCGACGCATTCATCGGGCGCGCGAATGGCGTCATCTTGACGACGCTTCCGGACCCGCTCGCGATCCGCACCATTCCTGGCGCGACGAGTGTCCTCAAGGACGTGCTCGCATTGCACGACGACTTGAGTTTTCTCGGGATCGCCGTGTCGATCTACAAGGACGACGATCCGCTCCAGCGCGAAATGCTGGAGACGTTGCGTGCCCGTCTTGGCGAACTCTGCCTCGAGCCGCCGATTCCGTGGCAACGAGAGCTCGCGGACTGGTCGCTCGATGCGAAATGCGATCTTCCCGAAGGACCCGCTCGCGATGCCTACGAGCAGCTCGTCGATGAACTCGCGTCCGAGTTCGGCCTCGAACGTCGTCAGGGCCAGAGCATCGTCGGCAAGGAAACTGCCGCGGCGCCCACGCTCGGCACGCGCTCCGAGGACTTGAAGGCGCCGTATCGCCTCGTCGTTGCGAGTCACAAGGGGGGAACGGGGCGTACCACCGCGACACTCGCGCTCGCCAACGCGTTTGGAGCCATGGGCAAGCGTGTCCTACTGCTCGATGCCAACATCACGCAGACGCTGCACCTGTTCGCTCAGGGCGGGAAGCGTGAACTCTTCCCGGGCGTCATGCTCGGGAACGCCCACGAAGAAGCGGATGATCCGAGCTACGACATCGTGATCGTCGATGCTCCACCGATCTTCGAGGACGCATCGCGAGAGCTCTGTCGCAGAGCCGATGGCGTGCTACTGACGACGCTGCCCGATCCTCTCGCGTTTCGGACGATTCCGGGTGCGACGCGGGCACTCGTCGAAGCGAAGGACGACAACTCTGCGCTCGAGCTGCTCGGCATCTGCGTCAGCGTTCATGACGAAGAGGACCGGTTGCAGCGGGAGATGGTTGCCGAGCTTCGTGAGCGTCTCGGGGACTTCTGTCTCGAGACGGCAATCCCGCTCCAGGACGAAATCACCGAATGGGGGCTACAAGGCGGTCCGGTGCCCGAAGGGCCGGCGCGCCGTGCATACACTGCACTCGCGGAGGAGATCGCCCCGCGCATCTTCGATACGCATCGGCAAGAAGCCGGCCATGTCGACCATGTCGATGCCACGGCGCTGCACGATGGCGGAGCCGAGGTTTGCGTGGCCACCGAGCTTCACGACGAGCCGCACGACGAAGCACTCGACGCCGAACGGCGTGCGCTGCTCCGCGGTCAGACCGCCGGCGACGAAGCGGCGAGCGCACTCTGCGCATGGACGCTGCGCTTGTCCGGCGAAGGGAAGACGATTCCCTACACGCTCGCATTGTCGAGTCACAAGGGAGGTACCGGACGCACCGTGGCGACGATGGCGCTCGCCTCGATCCTCGGTTCCCGTGGACGTCGAGTCCTCGTGTTCGACGCGCGCGCGACGAAGACGTTGCAGCTCTTCGCGGCGTCCAAGGACGCGATCGACGTCAACTTCGAAAACGTCATGCTCGCGACGAGCGAGTCCGATATCGACGCGTGTGTCGCCTTCGGTCCCGACATCGTTCTCGTGGACACTCCGCCGCTACTCGAGAAGGGATGTGAATCCTTGCTCGCACAAGTCGACGGCGTGCTGTTGACGGTGCTTCCCGATCCGCTCGCGATCCGTACGATTCCGGGCGCGATCCATGCGTTGCGCGTCGCGGAGGCGAGTGGAGCATCGTTCGATCTTCTCGGTGTCCTCGTCAACGTGTTCCGTGCCGAGGACCCGCTCCAGGCCGGTATCTGGCCGGAGATTCGCCAGCAACTCGGGTCGTCGTGTCTCGGCGAGCCGGTGCCCTGGCAACAAGAGATTGCGGACTGGGCCATGCAGCCCGGGTCGCCGTTGCCGACGGGACGGGCTGCGGACGCATACGCCAAGATCGCGGATCACGTCGAAGAGAGCGTGTTCGGCATCCAGCTCGACTCGGAAGTTCCGCTCGAAGATGCAGCGATGCACTTCGAAGACGTCGACACGTACGTGTTGGCAGTCTCGGATTTGGCCGAGAACGAGATGTCGTTGACCGCAGCGGCACTCATCGTCGCATGGATGACGAGCATCCTCGGGCGCAAGGTCGTTCTCGTGGGGTCGGCGTTGCGCGCCCATGTCGTCGGTGACGGCTGCCTGCGTTTTGCGAGGCCGGAGGACGAGCACTTCTCGCGTTGGCACGGTGTCGATCTCGTGATGTTCGACGGCTGCGGTGGCGCCGAGTTCTCCGAACTCGTCGGGCGCTGTCACGCGCTCTTGGAGACGCTTCGCGACGACGCCGACAGCGAAGGCATTCTCGATCTGGCTCGAGAAACGCTCGACGGCACAGGTTCGGGTAGGCAGGTCCTGCACATCCTGATGGCGCTACTCGATGGATCGGATGCGAGCGTGCTCGATGAGGCCATGGCCGCGAGCGAAGATCTCGTCAATTGGGCACAACAACTCGCGACAGGCGAGCTGCGGGCACCGGCAGTCGATGTACTTCTCGAGATCCTGTCGACGATCGAACGTCAAATCACTTCGTTCGAAGACGACTGGTGGGTGAATCACGAGTTTCGGTTGCCGGTCGACGTCGATGCTGCATCGAACGCACTCGGCCTCCAGGGCGGTGCGGACACGCTCGCGTTCGCCGTGCGCTTCGAGGAACTCGGTACGCCGTTCACGCGTGGCGTTCATCGTCGCCTTCGCCCCGGGCATCTCGGCAGTGCGGCCGCGTCTGTGCTCGTGCAAAAGGGTGTGGTGTACAGCGAAGCCAAGGAAGATGTTTCGCCCACGACCGAGGTCTCGCTGGATTTCGAACCTCGCACGGGGCGTATCGTCGACCTCGTCGGCAACGCTAGCGGCGCGCTCGCCGTCGGATTGCGTGCATTCTTGCAGCGCCGCTATGCCGATGCGCGATCGGTGCTCGAGACGTGTAGCGCGTCGTCCGACTCGATGTTCCTTGCCGGTGTCAGTGCCTTCGTCCTCGGGCAACGAGAGGACGCAATGCGCTGCTTCGAAGCCGCCGTCGCACAGCCCGCGACTCTCGGCGAAGAGCTCGGGCTCTTCGGCCTCGGACTCGTTCTCGACTTGGATTGCGGCGATGGGCTGACGGCACATTGCGGCGTCAATCCGCGCGCGGCGTCGCTCATGCGACTCTTCGCTTCGATGTCGAACGGAACAGCCGCCGTGTGGAACTCCAACCAGCACGGCAATACGAAACTCGCGACTGGACTCGCGACGGAACCACGAGAACCCATGAAGAACCCAGATGCTTCGGCAGAAGACCGAGGAGACCAGTCATGACGCAGTCTGCATCGCGTTCGATCCACGAGCCGCAGACGAGGTCTGCAACGTCGACTCGTACGATCATGATCGGGAGCCAGAAGGGCGGTGTCGGCAAGACCACCACGACGATCAATCTCGGCGTCGCGTGTGCCGAGATGGGCAAGCGTGTGCTCATCGTCGATGTCGACCCGGTCAGTAGTATCTCTGCCTCGCTGCATCTGGAGGTCCCGCGCACGTGCGGTCTCAAGCGTGCGGCCGAAGGTGCGAACGATGCGATCATGACGGATGTCGAACCCGACATGGACGTGTTGCCGTGCACACCGGAGGACTTCCGGGGCGACCCGAAGCTCGGTGATTGGTTGCGCGCGCTCGCCGAGCGAGATTTCGAGCGGCCTTACGACCTGATCCTCGTCGACTCGCCTCCGTACGCCGGAGCGAGGTCCCGCGATCTGCTTGCGAACGCGAAAGAACTCCTCCTCGTGATCCGCGCTGAACCGCTGTCGTACCGCACGTTGCCGGGGTTCTTGCACGACATTCGGCGGCTCGACAGTGTCGGACTGGCTCCGAATCTTCGGGGCATCGTGCTCACGCTGCCGCAAGGGGAGCAGATCGGTGGGCGCTGGGAGCGTGGACTGCGGAATCGGTTCGGGTCCCGCATGTTCGAACACGCGATCCCATACGACTCCGTGGTCGGATACGCACTGCTCCAAGGACTCCCCGTCGTGGTCTCGGAGCCCGATTCCGTGCCCGCTTGCCACTACGTGAAGATCGCCGAGAAGCTCTTGGAGGACGAAGCATGAACGCATCGACCAAGCTGCACGCGCGCTACGTCCCATCGGCACCGCTGCTCGGGCTGCGCATCGACTTCGCCCAGGATCACGTGTTCGATCAGCTCGTCGAAGGGTTCTCGATGCGTGAAGCCCTCGTCGATGCCGATCGAGCGGTGATCGAAACGACGTGGAACGCGGATCGAATCGGCCTCGACGTGCGACAGTTCACGGGCCAGGGTCGTCTTTCGAGGCTGTGCATTCTGCGTGGGACGAGTTTCGATGGTGCGTTCGAGAGCCTGTCCGTGCTCGGCCTTCCGGAGCCGTCGCTCTACGCGCCGGTGCTCTTCATGGAGGCCATCGCGATCGACAACACCTGGGAGAGCGTGCTCCTCGACCTTTGCCAGAGCGTCGACTGTCATCCCGAGCTCGCGTCGCTCGCGGTCGAACTGCGGGACAGCGGCGACGACCTCGAGCATGGGCTCGGGCGCTTCCAGAGCCGTTCACTGATCGCCGTGAGCGGTGTGGTGCCCGAGGACTTCAACGTCGACCACGCGATCTCGCGGTATCTCGATGCGTTCGTCGCGACGTTGCACGGCGCGTGTGCTCAGCCGAGTCGTGACGAGGCGCGCGCAGTCCGGCGCGATTTCCTCGTGCACATGAACGAAGCCTGGGCGCGAGACAACGGTTTCGTATCGCTCTTTGGCGATGCGGCGCTCGAATTCGTGCCGCAGGCGATGTTCGATCCGACGATCGTCTGATCGCTCCACACCGGTATGCTCGCCCATCGCATGCGCCTCGTCGCGTGCTGGAGGCGATGGAGTGGTAGAGAGCAGCGACGATACCCCGTCGACGATTTCTGCGGACGATTGGGTCGCGACCGTGGTCCGTGACGGTCAGGCGCTGGGGTTCGATTCCGACTTCTTGCGGAGGCGTGCTGCGTCGTTCGTGAGGCAGCAGCTCGAACGAAGAGTCGATCTCGAGTTCGCGGAACGTTTTGCGCGTCATTGCCCGGTTCCGGGCGCACGATCGACGGACTATCTACACCGCGTCCTGGAGTTCGGATCGGACGCGGCATTGGTCGGGATTCGCTTTCGTGGAGGGGACCTTTCGTTCCCGTTCGTCGATCTACTCGCGTGCACGTCGCCATGGCGCACGGTGCACGAAGCGGTCGTCAGCGATGCATTCGCGGTTTTCGCGCCGAAGGCACTTCGCGTGTTCGAGGCACGGGTCTCTGCGATCGAAGAGGGCGAGGTCGTGGATCAGTGGTTCCATGCCGCGACAATCGACGAGGTCGCTCACGCCGAGGTCGACGGGCAGAACGAAGCCATGCGGATCGAGCCCGTCGTGTCGCGTGAACTCGACGCTTGTTTTGACTCTCTGCGAAGGTGGTATCGCGAGTTCGCGACCAGCGAGCCGGAGTTGGCCGATCGCGTTCAACCCGCGAGCCGCGAACAACTCGAGGCATGCATGGCGGACGGTGCCCTGCGATGGATCGTCGTCCGTGACGAGCGTGTCGGACTGCTCGGCTTCGCGCGCGCCTGCGAGTGGTACTTCGACGGTCTCGTGGTGATGGAAGAGATCGTTGCCCGTGACCATACGGGACACGCCTATGCAGCGCACGCGCAGTGCCTCCTCGCCGAGGAGCTCGTGCCCCGTGAGTCCGGCACGTTGCTGTGGGGAACGATCGACGCACACAACCGCGCATCGATACGCACGGCGCAGCGTGCGGGTCGTCCGGCGCGCGCGGCTTGGTTGTTCCGTCCTCTTGGCCGGTAGGGAATCAGACTTCGAGCAATTCCCGGACGGGTGCCAAGTCGTCGAAGAGGTGGGTATGCGGATAGCGTGCGAGCGCTTCGAGGCTGTGCGTTCCATGCCCGACCCCGATGACGTAGGCGCAGCCCGCGTTGGTGCCTGCTTCGAGATCTGCTGGCGTGTCGCCGCACGTGCCGACGCGCGCGACGTCGGTCACGCCGGCGCGGCGCATCGCTTCGAAGATGAGGTCGGGTGCCGGGCGGCCGTGCTCGACTTCGTCGGAAGTGACGTTGAGGTAGTGTTGCCAGTCGAGGGCCGCGAGAATGTGATTGGCGGTGCGCCGAGTGAACCCGGTCGTGAAGCCGACGCGAATACCTGCGGCATCGAGAGCACGGATCGTGTTGAGCGCTGTCGGGAGCGCGGTTATGGGGCTTTCGGTGAAGACCTCTTCGATGGCATCCTCGAAGCCGCGCGCGAGTTCGGGTGCACGACCTGTCGATTGTCCGGAGAGTTCGAGTAGCTGAGCGAACACTGCCTCTTTGTGCCAACCCATACGGGTGAGGAGCCAAGTACGATCGAGCTCCAGTCCGGCCGCGCGTGCGGTGCGTTCGAATGCGCGGACGACATGGTCGTCGTCTCGCACGGTCGTGCCGGCCATGTCGAAGAGGAAGAGCTGAGGGCGTTCCGTCATCGTTCGGTCGCGGGTCCGAGCGTGATCTTCGCGCCTTCGACCGTGCTGCGTACGTAGACGCTGCCGTCCGACCAAGCGGGAGTCGACCAGCACTTGCCGCGCAGGACATCCTTGCGCGTGACCTCTCGGTACTCTTCCGGTGTCGCTGCGATCACGACGAGTTCGCCCTTGTCACTGAGCGCGAGCAGGTCGTCGCCGACGAGGATGCAGTTGCCGGGGCCGAAGCCGTCTTCTTGCCACTTGGTCTCGCCCGTCCGCAAGTCGACGCAGCACACCGGCCCCTTTCCGTACTTCTTGAAGCTGAACATGCCGTAGAGAAACCCGTCCTTCGCGACCGGCGTGCTCCAGTGGTTCATGAGCTTGTTCGGCTTGCGCCAGAGCAACTTGGTTTCGAATGGTCCGCCTTCTCCGTCGCGAAGGATCTCGAGAGTTGCTGCCCCGACACCGTAGCCCGCCGACACGTACACGAGATTCCCGTCGACCACGGGGGAGGCTGCCGACGAAACGCGGAAGGGGTAGCTGACCCGCCAGCGGACATCGCCGGTCTTCGGGTCGACGGCGACGAGGCCCTTCTGCACATAGAAGATCACTTGTCGCTCGCCGTGGATCGTCGCGGCGATCGGCGTCGCATGCGTGATCAACTCGTCGTGCTTCTTCCAGCGCACTTCACCGGTCTTCTTGTCGAAGGCGATCAGTGAGGCGCCGGGCCCGCCGCCGGCGACGAAGACGAGATCCCCTTCGACGAGTGGACTCGCCGCGTTCTGCCAGCGAATGTTCCGTCCGCCGAACTCCTCGTCGAGATCGTGACGAAAGACGAGTTTGCCAGAGCTCGCTTCGAAGCAATGCAGCACGAGCCGCGCATCGAATGCATAGACCCGTTCGCCGTCGCAACTCGGCGTGCTTCTCGGACCGTCGCCGCCGTCGTTGTCCGAAGTGCCCGCATTGCCGCCACCGTCGTACTTCGCCGTGCCGAGTCGCTCGCGCCAGAGATCCTTCCCGGTCGTTGCGTCTCTGGCGACGATGCACTCGTCGTCGCCGTCACTCTCGAGGGTGAAGGTGCGTCCCGAGTGCACGACGAAGGAGCTGAACCCGTTCTTCGTCGGGACCGTCCAGTCGAGCTTGGGAGCGTCGTCTTCGAAGGCGCGCACCGTGATCCGACCGGCAGCGTGCCGGTTGCCCAGGGGGCCGTGGTACTGTGCCCAGTCCTGAGCAGTCGCGGCGCTGGCGATGGATGTCAGTGCGAGAAGGGTCGGGAGCAATTGCATCGGCGTCGGTCTCGTGTCGGAGATGCCGAGACGATAGCAGCGATGCGTGCGAGGCGCATCGCAACCTCGTCGCGTCCGTCCCGTGTGCGAACGGCCGCAGCCTACTCGGCGGCGACCGCGCGCTCGAGCGCGAGCAGCGCGCGAGGGATCTCCGACTTGGCATCGTCGGGGAATCCGTCCGCCGTCATCGACCAGGCACGCGCGAGGAGGCGCTCCGCAGTCGCGAACCCGTCCCAGATGCGCACGTAGCGATCCGGCCCGAGCGCTTTGAGGTATTCCTCGTTGCGGGCGCCGAGCATCGAGCACTGGGTCAACACCTCGTCGAGGTGGGCGAGGATCGTGGTGCGGTCGGCGTTCTGCGTCTCGCGTTCGATCACGGCGACCGAGTTGCGGATGTTCGAAACCGCGTCGTGCAAGCTCGCGAAGCTCGTCTTGTGCGTCGACGAGGCCGAAGTGTTCGCTTCATCGCGCTTGCGCAGCATGAACCCTGTCACGAGCGTGATCGCGAGTCCGCCGAGGTAGAACGGCCAGGCCATGCCTTCGATCGTTTTGTCGAAACCGGCTGCGCCGATCGTCATCAGGCAGAACGCGAGGATGAAGATGATGCGAAGGACCATCAGAACATCTCCTTGCCGACCTTGATACAGGCGACGATGACGTTGATCAGCGCATCCCCGACGATCAGTCCCGCGGCGAGGGGAACGCCGTTGTCTTCGACCCAGTGCGGCCCCTTGAGGCGCGTGAAAAGCAGCGACAGCAGGCCGCCGATGCCGAAGACGATCATGTATTCGAACGGGAGGTAGAGCGACAGCCCGACCATGACGCCGATGCCCGGCGACACGAGTACCGACACGGCGAGGCCGGCGATCGCACCGGTCATGTACTTGCCGAGTGGGACGTCGCCGGACTGCACGATCTGGATCGCGGACTGGAGCGCGCCGGCCTGAGGCGCGCCGAGAGTCGGAATGCCTGTAGCGAGTTTTTCTGCCGTTCCGCCGGCGGCCGTCCATTGAGCGAGCACTTCGCCACCAGCGGCGACCGCGCGTTCGTGCAGGATCGCAGCCTGGTTCGGCCCGAAGCCGTACGCCTTCCAGAGCAAGACGACGGTGAAGAGCGCGATCCCCGGGCCGATCCAAGAGCAGGAGATCTGTGCGATCTGTTGCTTGATCGGCTTGCTGCCGACGAGGTAGCCCGTCTTGAGGTCCGCCATCATGTCGGCGCACATGGACGTCGCGACGCAGATCGCGGCGCCGACCGTGACGGCCGGGACGATCATGTCGCGGCTCGTTCCGAGGATGCCCATCATGATCGCGATCGCGATCAGTGCGAGGCCGGAGAGCGGTGACCAGTCCGTGCGTCCGGTGGTCTGCGCGACGACGAGGCCAGCGAGCCAGAGCCACAAGCCTCCCGCAATCGTGCAGAGGAAGGCCTGCGTGATCGAGACCTTGCCGGCTCCCGACAAGTAGGTCGCGACGAAGAGGCCGATCAGACCGATCACCGACGAGATCGTGATGACGGAGAACGGCGCTTCCTCGCGCTCGCCGCTCGGGCCCGCGCCTTGACGAAGACTCTGGATCGCGGCCTTGAGTGCGGGTGCCGCGACGACGATGCCGGCGACCGCGCCGCCGAGGATCATTCCGATGCCGACGTGGCGGGACGTGAAGTGCGCGAACTTGCCGAAGAACGTCTCCGCCGCTTCGCCGTGGGGCAGATGGGTGATGCCCTGGCCGAGCGCTTCCGTGATCTCCGGTGCCAAGTTCTGCGGAATCCAGCCGAGAGCGATCGCCGCCGGGATGAGGATCCAGTAGTTGAGGATCGTCCCGTAGAGCACGACGAGGCCGCCGCGACCCGCCAGGAAGCCCGCACCGAGGGACAGGAGCGAGACCGCGAAGAAGAAGTTGAACGCTGCCGGGATGCCGAGCCATGCGCCCACGTCGAGTTTCTCGGGGATGAGCGTGGTCGGGTTCCCCGCGGCGTTCTCGACCGTGATCAGGTCCGTCGTCAAGAACGTGATCGTCGCCGAGATCAGGATCCCGATCAGGAGCAGGCGGGACTTCTTCATCCCTGCGCCCGGTGACTTGAGGATCGACGCGACGGCGGTGCCTTCGGGGAAGCGCAATCGCTCGTAGTCGATGATCTGCTTCCGCAAGGGGATGATGAGCACACACCCCAGCAGCGAGCCCGCGATCGTCGCGATGAGGAGCGCCGGGATGTCCATCTCGTCCTGCATGCCGAGCAGGAACAGCACGGGCACCGTGAAGATGACGCCCGCGTTGACCGTGTTCACGCCCGAGGCGACAGTCTGGAAGATGTTGACCTCGAGGATCGAACCCCTGCCGAGGAGGCCACGCAGGATGCCGAAGCCGAGCACCGCAGCGACGGCACTACCGACGATCGTGAATCCGATCTGCAGGCCAGCGAAGCAGATGCCCATGTTGAGCACCGCTCCGAGAAGGATGCCCGCGATCATCGCGGCGGGCGTGAGTTCGCGATAGGGACGAGAATGGTCCATGGGGGGCAGAGACTAGCAGCCCCACGGCCCCGTCTGAACTACTCGGACGTCGTCATCTTCGAGCCGTGGCCCGGCTCGGTCAGAAACACGAGGTGCAGGGTTGCATTGCGACGCGAGCGCTGAGGCGCGGCGATCAGCACACGACGTTCATCTCGGGAACGTCTTGCGTCTCGAGATCGGCGTGGCCGCTGCCAGCGTCGACCGGCTTCTTGCGACGGAAGACGCCGCGAACCTTCGAGGCCGCGCTGACGACGGAAGGTGCCGCGCGGGACACGAGGAAGCGATCGGTCATCCACGTGCCGGTCTTGCGAAGCGGTCCGGGCCAGCGCTCGAGGCGTTGGTAGTGCTTGACGAGGCCCTTGAAGTGCTTCTGGAACATGATGACTTGACCACGCTGGATGCAGTCCTGGTCGAGCACCGTGTCCGCGAAGTAGTCCGTCACGACGCGCGTCTTGCTGACGAGGCCTTCCTTGTGCACGAGGTCGTAAAGCGGCGTGCCCTCGTACGGATAGAAGATCGAGTGCTGGATGTAGGTCGGATCGATCTCGGCGTTGATCTTGACGGTCTCGAGGATCTGTGAAGCGGTTTCGTGCGGCGAGCCGAGGATGTTGTAGGACTGACACTGGATGCCTGCGTCCTGGAACATCTTGAACGTCGACACGAGCGTGTCGCGGCTCAGGTTGCGATTGAGGATGCGATTGCGCACTTCGTCCGAACCGGCCTCGATCGCCATGTGCACGCGCTTGCATCCCGCGCTGCTGAGGAGGTCGACCATCTCCTGGTCGACGAGGTTCGGGCGCATGTTGCATCCGAACGGCATGCCGACCTGTTCCTTGTAGGCGGGCACGAACTCGCGAAGCCACTTCTTCCACACGCCGAAGATGTCGTCCTCGAAGAAGAACCCCTCGGTCTTCGGATAGCGACGCTTGTACTCCTGGATCTCGGCGATGAACGTCGGCACTTCCTTGAAGCGCAGGTACTTCCCGCGCCCCTTCGACTGCTTGATCAACGCGAGGTTGCAGCAATAGGCGCAGTTGTAGGGACAGCCGCGCGAACCCATGAGGATGCCGACGTTGGAGCGGATCCCTTCGAGCTGTTGGTAGTGCGGATAGATCGCCCAGTCGGGATGCGGCGCCGAATCGACATCCGTGTTGGGGGCGAGCGCTTGACGGATGACGGTTCCGTCTTCGTCCCTGAACCAGATCCCTTCCACGCCGCGCGCGTCCGCGCCGAAGTCGAGGCGCGTCGCGAGTTCGGTGAGCGGACCTTCGCCGTCACCGCAGCAGATCATGTCGATGCCCTCGGCCCCGATCGCGTCCTCGGACGAGAGCGTCGGATGCATCCCCCCGACGATCGTCGGTAATCCGGTCGCCTTCTTGAGCAGCGGCGCCCAACGCTTGACGTGATGGAACTGATTGGTCGTCGCCGAGAACGCGAGCAACGTCTTGTCCCCGTCGCGATGCTTTTGCACCCAGTCGACGACGTGTTGATCCGGCACGGTCTGATAGACGTGGAGGAGCTCCGCTTCGTGCCCGGCAGCCTTGACCGCCGCCGAGAGCATCGCGACCCCTTCGTAGTAGTAGCCGGGCCAGGCAGGGTCCGGCGTGATCATGTCGGGATAGAGGAAGAGGATCTTCATCGAGGCACCGGGTCCGTTGGGGCTTCTGGAAGTCTACCCGCTCGATCGATGTCCGCGTGGTCCCGCGGCCTCGAAGGTGCCCGAACACCGGAAATTGGCTCTTACGTCACTTCCCGACGATACAGCTGACGACGTTGGAGACGTCGAGGCCGAGCGGCAGGCTCGGAGCGACGGCCAGCGTTTGCAGGTGGAAACGCCACGACAGCAGGCCCGTATCGGCCGGGACAGCGATCTTGGACTCGTGGGTTCGCGCGGCACTGAGCCAACTGTCGACGATCCAGATCGGTGCACGTGGGTCCCATCCGAGGATGCAGGGGGCACCGATCAGGTCGATGCGTCCGGGCCATCCGAGGACCAGCCCCATTGCCGTGCCAGAGGTGAATGCCTCCGTGTACGCCGATTGGACTTTGCCGAGACGGGGCGCTTGCGCGTCGAGAACGATTTCGCCCGCCCCGATGCAGGAGGCGTATTGCTTCTGCGAGATCGCACCCAAGTCGAAGCGATGCAGTTCGCGCCCGATGATACCGTCATCCGCGACGACGTAGAGCTGATCATGGACGACGGACAATTGGTCGGGATCGCTACCACGCGCGGGATGGATGTCGAGGAAGATCTTGGTTCCGGCTTGGGTACCGTCCGTTTCGAACACTTCGCGGCCGAGGAGGGGATCGCGCGCGGCGAAGAGCGCCATGCCGTACGACGTGCGCACGATCGACGTGGGATTGCTCGACATGCTGCCTGGCATCTCATCGGTGATGCGCCACGTACCGGCTGCGGTTCCGTCGCTTCGCCAGAGCTCGCGACCTTTGTCGTCCTCGGCAGAGAAGAGCACGAACGGTCCGATGTCGCAGAACCCCTGCGGCGAGGAGCTATCCGATCCCGGACGCAAATCCGCCAGCCGCCTCGTCCCCGTGCTGCTGCCATCCGTGATCCACAACTCGGTTCCGGCAGTCGCGTCGGTCGCCGCGAAGAGCAGCCCATAGGGCGTGCGCGCGAAGACGTGCGATGATTCTGATTGCGGAAGCGACCCGCTGAAGAACTTCGTCGTCAACGCGGTCGAAGGATTGGCACGATAGAGCCCGCCGTCCCAAGCAAAGACGAAGTCGTCACTTCGGGGCAGTGCCGTGAAACCGCGTGGTAGGTCGCTCGGCGGTGCTGCGGTCAGGCTCGAGAACACGCGCTTGGTATCCGGGTACGGCCCCTTGCCGTTGGTCACGAATACCATCGTCTCGAATCCGCGACTACCCCGCGCGACCATCTGCGGATACACGAGGGTGTCCATCACGCGATCGAGGATGCCATTGTCCGATGCGACGAACGACGCAGAGGCACGCGTACCGTCCGTCACCCAGAGGTCGTCGATGCCCGCTCCGAAAAAGACTTCGCGACGTAGGCGCCGCAGCGGCGATGTCGGCATGACGGTCGTAATGCGCGACAGTGGAGAGGCCCCTTCCTGCCAGATTCCACGTTGTGCAGCGGGTTCGAGCACTCCGAAGATCGTCTGTCCTTCGAGGTCGACTGCGGTCGCGAACTTCGACCCCGGGTTCTCCGGGCCGCCGACGTAGATGTCGTGCAACAGCGTCGTTCCGCTCGCTGTGCCGTCACTCGTGAAGAGTTCGAGATCACCCATGCTGGTTCGCCCACGCAACACATAGCGACCACGGTCCAAAGCCGCGATGATCGGTCCGGCGGGAGTCATGCAGCCATCCGGCAGTTTGGTGAGCTCTCGAGTCCCCGCCGTGCTCCCGTCCGAGGTCCACAGGGCGGCTCCGGAAGCGTCCGTGACGACGAAGTCGACGCTCGGCGCCTTCGTGCCGGCGTAGAACGGCGATGTGATCGTCGGCAGTGAGCCGTGCGCCAGCTGTGTGCCGGCAGTCGTACCATCGCTCACGAAGAGCTGCGTCCCGCTGTTTGCAGTCAACCAGAGCTTGCCGTCGATCACGGCAAGAGGCTTCGCATCGAAACCTGCTGGCGTCGATGCGACATGCACCGTGCCGGAAGTCGTGCCGTCGGTTCGCCAGAGTTCCATGCCTCTCGATGTCCGGTAGACGAAGAAGAGCGATCCAGCGAGCACGACCGCGTCCCCGTCGATCCGTCCGCTGTTCGCTCCCGGCATGATGTCCGCGATCAGTCGCGTTCCGGTGGTCGTCCCGTCACTGATCCACCATTCGTACCCTTCGTTCGCGGTCGTCGCGCCGAAGCAGACGTACTTGCCGAAGTCAGCGAAGCCAGCTGCGTGGGCACGCACGTGCGGCGAGCCGATCGACCGAAGCAGAAGCGTGCCGGCAGCGGTGCCGTCGCTGACCCACGGCTGCACGTCGAGGTTCGGATTCTCGACCGGGAAATAGAGGAGTTGCTGACTCTCACTGAAGTGAGGCTTTCCGGTGCGTGGGAGCTTCGTCGTTGCGATACGGTTCGTCCCCCCGGCTGTCCCATCGCTGATCCAGAGTTCGTCCGCTTCACCGACCGCGATCGTGAACAGGATTCGTTTCGTTGCGCCACTCGTGAGGCGTGCCGCATGACGGACGCGGATCGGGTCGTTCGTCACGAAGAGCTCGGTCACCAGCCGAGACGTCGTGTGATCGCCTGTGGTCGTGAACAGTGCTACGGATCGCGAACCGCGCTTGGCGACGAGGAGGATCTCCGTTTCGCTCAGAAACCCGAGGGTTGCTGGCATTTCATCGATGTACAGCTTCGATTGACGGCTGATGTTCCAAAGCGAGTTGGGGCTGGTCGTCAAGCGAAACCACTCGCGTGCGAACGCATTGGTCGCCGGGAAGTACACGTGCTTGCCGAATCGAAGCATCGGAGGCTCGCCAGGCGACTCGACTCCGGGGCTACTCGAGCGCTGGAACCATGTTTGGTCGAAGTCGTGTACCGGTGCACGCTGGGCGTAGGCCGCACGAATGGAGAAGGCGACCGCGGAGATCGTGAGGAGGCAGCTCCATGCCGTTCTGTGGCGGATGTCGAGTCTCATGTGTGTTCGGTGGGTGGTTGGAAATCGGGGACTCTTGCCTGGCAGCGAGTCGTGCAACACCCTGCTTGCAAAGGTGGACGACAGGCGGGAAGCTGCGATGTCGTTCGCTCCACCCCCAGCCTGCATCGCCAGCCCGTCGCAACATCCATGCCCGAGGTCCGAAACTGCACCGCAGCCTGGTCCCGATGGTCGGTGTCAGGGATGTGCGGTGTCGCGCGGCGCACCGCACCGGGCACAGTAGGCAGCGAGCTTCGTTCGTAGCAGTGTTCCGCACTCGGAACACGGGGGACCATATCGACTCAATCGGTGGTGGTAGAGCGCGTTGATATTGGTTGGTCGTATCGTTCGAACGATGCACGTAGCGTGTCGGGCGTGCACTACGACCTCGAACCCGACCTCGCTGCGGAGGACTTCCTGGACTTGCTCGAGCGATCGACATTGGCGGAACGCCGACCGTCCGACCTCGAGACGCTCGACGCGATGCTGCGGAACGCGAGTCTCATCGTGACTGCGCGGCAGGACGGCAGACTCGTCGGCATCGCTCGCGCGCTGACGGACTTTGCCTACTGCACGTACCTGTCGGACCTCGCCGTCGACGTGGCGGTGCAGCGTCAGGGGGTCGGGAAGCGGTTGCTGCAAGAAGCGCACGAGCGCGCAGGTCTGCACACGACGCTGATCCTCCTCGCGGCCCCCGCGGCGCGCGAATACTACCCCCGGATCGGGATGACTCGGCACGACTCGTGTTGGATCACCCCAGGTCGCGGTTGAACGTCGTTCGTGCTTCGCCGGCAGACGCTCGACCGAATCGGCAACTCGTACGACTTCGCTACTTCGCCAACTTCTCGGGCAGACGCTGCGAACTGAGTACGTACAGCGTGCCGTCGAGCCCTGCGGTCGCGAGCCACGCGCCGTTCGGATCGGCGGTCACATCGAGCAGCATGGCGGCCGTCAAGTCCGACCTCATCATCGTGGCCACTTCGTCGTGCGCATGGACCGACACATCGCCGGACCAGTCGACGTAGGCCCACCGATTCGTGCCCGGGAGGTCGACCACCGCGGACACGACGCGTCGCAGGTCGTCCAGCCGCATCGTCTCCTTCCCCGTATCAGGATCGAACAGGACGAGTTGTTTGTCTTTTGTAGCGATGACGAGTCGGTCGCCAACGAAGTTTGCTGCGTGGATATCGCCGAGATCCGTTTCGAAGACTCGCGTGGCGGCGGCGTCCACGACGTGAACGCGTCCACTCGGATCGATCGTGTAGAGCTCGCCGTCAGGACGCGCGGCGATCTTCTGCAAGCCCGGGACCGCATCGAGTCGCGACCAACCGGACTCGCGAAGGACATGGATGTCGCCCGTGTCGAACGCGACAGCGAACCCGTTCGCGAACGGCGCGAAACCCACGACCGCTCTCGTGGTCGGTGGGGTCGAGTCCGGCACGGAGCCGCCATCGTGACGTTCCAGAGTGTCGATGGACAACGAGGTCCAATGTCCGTCGCCAGTCACGACGACCAGCGAGTCGTCGATCCGGGCGAACCCCTCGATGCGACTGCCTGCGAGGTCGGCGCGAGCGACGATCTCACGCGAACGTAGATCGACGATCGAGATCTTGCCTCGACTCGATGCGCAGGCGACGTGCGCGGTATCGATCGCGACGAGGCGTCGAACGGCACCGATTCCGAGTGGTACCGTGAACAACGCGGCGCCGCCAGAACTCGAAAAGCGCTGCACCATGCCGTCGTTGCACATCGCATAGAGTTTGCTGCCGTCGGGGGAATATTCGAGGTCGACGGTGGGCGCCGAGTTGCCGTAGACGTTGGCGAACGGACGGTTCTCGCCGTGCCGCATGTAGACGGAAGCCGCGGAGATCGCGACGTATTGGCCATCGCGAGAGACCGCGATGTTGGTGCCTCGAGGGCGTTCGGGCCATGCCGGGAGTGCTTTGTCCATCGAGAAGCGTTCGACACGCACCAAGCCTCGTCTGATGTCCGACGTCGTGACCATGACGGTATCGCTACGGCCGAAGTAGCAGAGGTCGGAAACGAGTGGATACCGCGTCGACCACTCCGCGAGTCGTTCGAAGGCAGGGAAACTCCACAGCCGGACCTTGCCTTCGGCTGCGGTCACACACGTCGTGCCATCATGGCTGATGGCGATGCCATAAATCTGAGAGTCGTGCGCGGTGACGGTGCGCACACGTTTTCCACCCGGAATGTTCGTCAGCAGGATCGACCCGGATTCTGTTCCATGAGCGAGCGTGTCCCCGAAGCATGCCAGGTGATATGCGCGCTCGGCGAACTCGTGTACGCGTTCGCCTGTCCGAACGTCGTAGACGACGCAAAGTGGTCCGGTGGTCGATACGACGAGGTACCGCCCTTCGCCACCGAAGCACAAGCGACTCGTGTCGCTCAACGCGAACTCGTGGACGACTTCATCCTTCCGTAGGTCCACGATTCGCGCGCATTCGGAGCCACAACTCGCGAGGAGGCTGCCATCGGGGGAGATCGCGATGGAGTGGTTGAGCGGCGCGTGTCGCGTGAGGATGCCTTCACTCGCGTCACAGAGCAGGGACTCGTAGTACCATTCCCAGCCGCGGAGGTGCTCCGGACACTCGGCGAGCGCGAGCCGCGCTTCGTCGGTGAGGCCGCGTGATAGGTGCCCTTCGGCGATCGTGACGTTGGATCGGTAGAGTGCGTTTTCGATCCGCCCACGGGCATCGCGTTCACGGACGAGGAGCCATGCGCTCGCAGCGAGGGCGACGAAGAGGGCGCTGCCGATGGCCAGCAAGGGCGTCGCGCGTCGACGTGCCCACCGTTGGACTCGCCGCCCCAACCCCGGCCGCCGGGCAAGAATCGGACGGTCCTGGAGAACGTTCTCGAGATCGCCTGACAGTTGTTCGATGCTCGCGTACCGCTCTTCGGGATCGCGCGCCATCGCCTTCGTGCAGACGATGTCGAGATCCCAACGGACCTGCCTGTTCCGTTTGCGCGCCGACGGAACATCGTGGCGAAGAATGCGCGATCGCGTCGCCTCGGCACCTGACGAGAGGAACGGCTGCTCGAGCGTGAGTGTCTCGTAGAGCACGAGACCCATCCCGTAGACGTCGAAGCGCGGATTCGGAATCGGCGCGACGTCCCCGAGCATCTCTGGAGGCATGTATGCGGGAGTTCCGAGTGGCCCGCTGCCGCTGAGTCGTTCCGATCCCACGAGGTTCGCGAGACCGAAGTCGAGGATCTGCGCCCGACCGTCCGGGCGAAGCAGGATGTTGGAAGGTTTGACGTCGCGATGGAGTACGCCGCACTCGTGTGCGTGGGCCAGGGCCGACGACAGGTCGTGGAACGCGCGCACGACTCGGTGCGTGTACGGACCGTTCCACGCCCCGACGTCGGGCAGGCCGGACAGTCGAGCGACGGCCATCCCGATGTCTTCGCCCTTCAGGCTCGCAGGCTCTCGACCTTCGAACTCCTTCAGCACCGACCCGAGGCTCGCGCCGCGCACGTACTCCATCGTGAAGAATGGAATCCCGCGATCTTCTCCTGCATCGAAGACCGGCACGATCGCGGGATGCGCCAGGCGGGCGAAGGCTTCGACCTCGCGCCGGAAGCGAGCGCGAGAGGTGTCGAAGAAGTGCAGCTCCGGGCGTAGCACCTTGAGCGCGACTTCGCGCCCGGTGCTCTTCTGGAGGGCGCGATAGATGACGCCCATACCACCCTCCCCGATGACCTCGAGGAGGGCATGACCACCGAGTTCCCGCGGGCGCGTGTCGTTCGTGCCCTGGTCGGTCGTCCCCGCGGCGGTAGATCGTGTTTCGTTCGTTGCGGACGCGAGGAGGCCGTGCAACCGAATCGATTCGGCAAGGCGGCGGATGTCGGCCGACAGATCTGCGTGGGTCGAACATGCGACTTCGACCGCGTGATCGAAGTCGTCACTTTCGAGACATTGGAAGAGGATCTCTTCGAGTTTCGGAGATGCCGCCATGAGAGGTACGAGGGTCGTATTGGCCGAGACTCGCGGGTGTGGAAGTCGTGACGGGATGCTCTGCGTCGCGCCTCGATACGCATCAGGGTATCGTGAGGAGCATCGTGCTTCGACAGCCAGAGCCCCCCGACTCGAACGAGGACACCGAGACTCTGGTCACTCGGTCCCGGAGTGGCGACGCGCGTGCGCTCGAGAACCTGTTGGTCAACTTCTTGCCCGAACTCCACGCGTTCTGCCGGCTGAACCTCGGGGATCGACTCGCAGCCCGCGAAAGCACCGAAGACATCGTGCAGTCGACGTGTCGCGAAGTCTTGCTCGCGCTCGGCGACTTCGAATACCGAGGTCCAGCGCAGTTCCGGCGTTGGCTGTTCTTGCACGTGCTGCGGAAGATCCAGGCGCGTGGACGATTCTGGGGGCAAGAGAAACGCGATGTCGCCCTACGGCCCTTCGACGAACAGGTGGACGGAGTCGCCGACTATGGCGCGATGCTGAGCCCGAGCCAGCAGGCAATCCGCGCCGAGGACATCGAACGCCTCGAGCGTGCCTTCGAGCGGCTCAGTCCCGAACAACGCGAAGTGCTGACCTGCTCGAAGTTCTTGGGAATGTCGAGTCAGGAGATCGGCGAGCGGCTCGGAAAACCCGCTGGCACCGTGCGCGTGCTACTGCACCGAGCCGTCGCGAAGCTGGCGATCGAACTCGACTCGGAAAGCGGATCCTGATTCGAGCGCCGCACGAGGCGCACTTTGCAGCAAGAAACATGCA
Organism: Planctomycetota bacterium; assembly: GCA_020426005.1. Classification (GTDB taxonomy): domain Bacteria; phylum Planctomycetota; class UBA1135; order UBA1135; genus JACKHW01. Next base: position 21,873 of record JAGQQW010000064.1, read on the forward strand.
GCGAGCTGTAACGCCCGTCGCTCTGCAGCACTGAGCAGTCATCCCGCAACCGTTCTGATTGGAGTCGCGATGAATTGTTCATTGTCTGTCGTGAGTGCGTTAGCGCTCTGTGTGATCGCACGTGCACAAACGTCGTGCGAGGTCCTCGTCGACATCAACACCACACCGCTGCCGAGTCATACGGGTCCATCGCCCGACTTGCTCGCATTGACGCAGGACACGCGTTCCTGGCGATTCACCGAGTGTGGCGGGTGGTGGTACTACAGTGCGACGTCCCCTGTTGGCACGGACGAACTCTGGCGCACGGACGGCAAAGGCACGTGTGAACTCGCTTGTGATCCGACCGGACCCGCACTGAGTAGCCACGTCAACAACATCGTGTGTTGCAACGGGAAGATCTACTTCAGCGCGTTCACGTCGACGACGGTCGTGAACACGGCCGAAGAGCTGGTCGTGTACGACCCCGTTGGGAAGACTCATACCGTGCTGACGGCCGGTCCCTCCAGCAACGGATCGCGCATCGACGACATCACGGCATTCGGGACGCGCGTCTTCTTCGAAGCCGACGACGGTGTTCACGGACAAGAACTCTGGGTCACGGACGGCACGACCGCCGGGACGCAGCTGTTCGCGGACATCGTTCCTGGCAGTGGCGGCTCGGGTCCGCAATATCTGACGGTCGCTGGGTCCAAGATGTTCTTCAGCGCGATCAGCACGATCAGTGGGCGCGATCTATTCGTGACCGATGGCACACCCGCCGGCACGGTGCTCGTACAGCGCAACGTGAATAACCAACAGAAGCACGGGCCCATCGTCGCGCTCGGCAACAAAGTTGCCGTACGCGTCTACGACAAGGATTTCGGATACGAACTCTGGGTCAGCGACGGCACGAGTGCCGGCACATCCATGCTGAAGGACATTCGACCCGGCAATTCGGACGGCGTAGGCACCAACCTCGTCCATGCGCGTGCGGCGCTCGGCAAGATTTGGTTCTCTGCAGACGATGGGACCAACGGCGAAGAACTCTGGGTCACGGACTTGACGACGAGTGGAACGCAGTTGGTCGCGGACATCCAGGTGGGATCGGGGTCGTCCATTCCGCGCTTCTTCGAAGTGTCGAATGGCAAGGTCTACTTCGCAGCGGACCATCTGTCTCAGCAAGGCGGCCTCCTCGTGAGCGATGGGACCGCGATCGGAACGCAGCTCGTTGCAGATGTCGGGTTGTTCGACCGCGTCGAGTATCTTGCAGGTACGGCGTCCAAGTTGTTCTTCCGCACGGACAACGCGCTCTACGGATCCGATGGCACGACCGCCGGTACCGGAGCGCTCGGTATCGCCAACACTTCGAGCCCGGTCTATATCACGCCGATCGACACGTCTCGCATTCTGTTCGGAGCGGCGAGTTCCGAAGGCGAGATCTTGATGCTGAGCGACGGCACGGTTGCCGGCACGAGTGAGGCATGCTCGGGTCCGAGCCCGCGGACCGCCAATGCGACTCCTGCGAACCTACGTGCGAGCCACGCGCACGTGTTCTTTTCTGCCAACGACGGTGCGACGGGCAACGAGCCATGGATCAGCTCCGGTACGAGTGCGACGACTGCGAGGTTGGCAGACATCGTTCCTGGAACGGGGAGTTCGGGTGCGACGGGGTTCACGACTTGGGGAAGCGAGGGGCGGACGATCTTCATCGCGAACGACGGAACGAATGGCATCGAGCCTTGGGTCACCGACGGTACGAGCGCAGGCACCCTACTCCTCGGTGATCTGATGGCCGGTTCAGCCGGTAGCTTTCCGGACGAGTTCACGCCTTGTGGCGACCGTGTCGTGTTCAGTGCGCGCAATGCGACGGCTGGCTACGAGATTTGGGCGAGCGACGGCACGAGTGCGGGAACGACCATGTTGCGCGACATTGCGCCGGGCACCGCGAATTCGCTACCGACGAAGCTCGTGGCATTCCGTGGGCGCGTGTTCTTCACTGCCAATGAAACGACGACGGGGCGCGAACTCTGGGTCACGGATGGCACGTCGGCCGGGACGCAGATGCTCGTCGATCTCGACCCCGGGACTTCCGGTTCGAGCCCGAGTTCACTCATTGCCACGGACGACAAGATCTACTTTTTTGCGACGACGACGACGAGCGGTCGCGAACTGTGGGTATCGGATGGGACCGTCATTGGTACGGCCATGGTCGCCGACCTCACGGCCGGAGCAGGATCGACCTCGTTCTCGAGTGCGGTCGCGGTCTGTGACGGCAAGCTGGTCTTTTCGGCGAACGTCTCGGGTACGGGTTTCGAACCTTGGGTCAGCGATGGCACCGCAGCCGGCACGATGATGCTCGCGGATATCTTCGCGGGCGCGAGCAGTTCGTCGCCGAGCGGCTTTGCCTGTGCCGAAGATCGCGTCTACTTCGCGGCTCGCGGGACTTCGGGCACTGAGCCCTACGTGACCGATTTGACACCGGCAGGGACGCGCTTGCTCGCCGACATCTACGCCGGATCTTCGTCGAGCAGTCCCACCGAGTTCACGTGTGTCGGCAACCGCGCCTACTTCCGAGCGAACGACGGTGATCATGGGATCGAAGTCTGGACGACCGATGGCACGACCGCAGGCACGCGCCTCTATTGCGATGTCTTGCCGGGCACGGCGAGCAGCAACCCCACGCAGTTCCAAGTGATGGGAGGGCGCGTCTACTTTGCGGCGAGTGACGCGTGGCTCGGTTCGGAAGTCTTCGTCATCGATGAGCCTGGCGCGCATGCGTGGAGAGTGGGGCAGCCATGCGGCGCGACGGCGCCGACGTTGACCGCGACGGCACCGGTACTCGGCGGATCGTCGACCGTCGCGATCGACGGGGGACAGACAGGTTCGGTCGGTGTCGTGATCCTTGGTACTCCGTTCGGCACGAAGTCGTTCGACCCGAGACCGGATCGCGCCGGCTGCTATCAATACGTAGACGTCTACGTGGCAACCCTCGTAGCGTTTGTCGCCCCCGGTGGATCGGGGAGTCTCCCGATCCCCAACTCGCCTGCCCTCGCAGGCGTGCACGTAGCACTCCACAGCCTGTGGGTGACCACGACGAGCTTCGGTGACTCGAGCAACGGCGTCGAGATGCGCGTCGGCAACTGAGGCAGCCGTCGAGAACCGCTGAATTGCTCATGGTGAGTTCTCGCGCAACTGCCCCTTGACAAGGCCTCCGACTGCGACCAGGTGCTGGCATCGCGAGTGGATACGCCGCTCGCATGACATCAACCAGGAAGCTCATGAAGATTCAGACGATTCTCCTCGCCCTTTGCACCCCCGCACTGGTCGCGACGCTCCCAGCACAAGCGAAGCCAGCGAAGCAGGACATCGTCAGCCTCGCCGCGGGCAATGCGGCTCTCTCGACCCTCGTGACCGCCGTCAAGACCGCGGGCCTCGTCGACACGCTTCGAGGGAAGGGACCATTCACCGTGTTCGCGCCGACGAACGCGGCGTTCGCCGCGCTCCCCCCGGGTGCCCTGTCCACGCTCCTCGCCAACCCCG
>JAGQQW010000065.1 GCA_020426005.1 Planctomycetota bacterium
AGACGCGCCGCATCGCCTCGGCGAACGTCGGCACGTCACCCCCGACCTCGCGCTGCGTGACCTGGGACTGCTTATGCGGATGATAGAACTCGATCGGATCCTCGATCGTGACGATGTGCACATCGCGCGACTCATTGATCCGGTCGATCATGCACGCGAGTGTCGTCGTCTTGCCCGAACCGGTCGGCCCCGTGACGAGCACGAGCCCTCGCGGGCGATCGAGCAGGTCGAGCACGCCCTCGGGAAGCCCGATCTCCTCGAGCGACATCAAGCGATTCGGAATCAAGCGCATGACGAGCCCGAACGATCCGCGCTGGCGCAACGCGGAGACTCGGAACCGCGCGAGATCCTCGTGCGCGTAGCCGAAATCGGTCGTACCGCTCTGCAAGAGTTCCTCGAGGTGGCTCGCCGGCGTGAACTGGCGAACGAGCTTCTCCGTGTCGTCGTCGGTCAGTGGACCACCGTCTCCGATCTCGACGAGACGGCCATGCACGCGAAACGTCGGCTTGCGCCCGACGGACAGATGCAGGTCAGAGGCGCCGCGCTCGACCGCGAGATTCATGAGTTCGAAGATGTCGTACATGTCTATTCTGCTGCCACGACGCGAAGGACTTCTTCGATCGACGTCGTGCCGTCGAGGACCTTGCGTGCACCATCGCTGCGAAGCGAGCGCATCGCGCCCGAACTCTCCGCATAGCTACGAATCCGCATCGTCGGCTCGCGCCGAAATGTCATTTCGCGCATCTCGTCGTCGAGTTGCATGAGCTCGAAGATGCCTTTGCGCCCGAGGTAGCCGGAGTGTCCGCAGGCTTCGCAGCCACCCGGTTCGAAGACCGTGGCACCGGTAGCGTCGTCCGGGGACAACCCGATCTGACGCAGCTCGCTCTCGGCTGCTTCGTGGGGCCGCTTGCAATTCGGGCAAAGAACGCGAATCAGACGTTGTGCGAGCACGGCCTGGATACTCGCCGCGACGAGGAACGGCTTGACCCCCATGTCGACGAGTCGCGCGAGCGCGGAGGGCGCGTCGTTGGTGTGCAACGTCGAGAAGACGAGGTGTCCTGTCAACGCGGCCTGGATCGCGATCTCGGCGGTTTCGGGGTCGCGGATTTCACCGACGAGGATGACGTTGGGAGCCTGGCGCAACATCGCGCGCAAGATCCTCGCGAACGTCAGGCCGATCGGGCTGCGCACCTGGCACTGGTTGATTCCGGGGAGGTTGTATTCGACCGGATCCTCGGCCGTGATGATCTTGACGTCGGGGCGATTGAGCTCGCGCAGCGCGGCGTAGAGCGTCGTCGTCTTTCCAGAACCGGTCGGACCGGTCACGAGGAAGATGCCGTTCGGGCGCTGGATCAAGCGCTGGAAGTGATCGTACTCGTCACCGGCGAACCCGAGCGCGGTGAGCGACTTGAGCCCGGCTTCCTTGTCGAGGAGACGCATGACGATCGTCTCGCCGTGGTTGCCGGGGAGGACGGCGGTTCGGATGTCGATGTCGCGCCCACCGGCGCGGAACTGGATGCGCCCGTCCTGCGGCTTGCGTTTCTCGGCGATGTCCAGACTCGCCATGATCTTGAGGCGAGAGATGAGTGGACCTTGGAGGTTCTTCGGGTGCGCAGCCACGCTGCGGAGAACACCGTCGACGCGATAGCGCACGCGAACCGAGCTCTCGAAAGGCTCGACGTGAATGTCGCTCGCGCGCGCGACGAGCGCTTCTTCGATCGTCTTGTGGACGAGACGAATGATCGGAGCGTCGGCATCCTCCTCGCCGAGGGCCTTCGCACTCTGGCCACGGGCGCCGTCGACCTTCTTCTCACCGAACGCGCGTTCGTGCGCGCGTGCGAAGTTGGTCGGTGGCGCGAGCGCGAGCTTGACTTCACCGCCCGCCACGAACATCAGGTCGTCGAGCACGTAGCTGCGCCCCGGATCGTCGAGCGCGACGTAGAGCACGTCGTTCTTGACGACGACCGGCAACACACGGTGTTCGATCGCGATCGCCTTGGGAACGCGACCGACGATGTCGTCACTGATCGTGCGATCGCCCGGGTCGACGAACGGCATCCCGACGCACTGCGCCCATGCGCGCCAGAGGTCGGCTTCGGGTGCGATTCCGAGTTGTGCAGCTGCTGCACAGAGGTGCGTACGCCTCGATTTGGCGTAGGACCGCACTTGTTCGAGGCTGCCCGCGTCGAGGATGCCCGCGGCGAGGAGCCGTTCTGCGAGTTGTTCGTCGGTCACACCGCAGTTCTACCAGAGACCGCGCGCGGAAGCACCGCCAGCGAACTCGTCGCTGTCTCGACGCCTACCGCCGCAGCCCTACCGAACGTACCCGATGAAGCGCACCTTGCGAGGCTCGAAGCGATCGCCTTCGAAGTGGACGAGCATCCCGATCTGGAAACGCTGACGTCCGAGACCCTGTGGAACGCGGACGTGGACGATCGCCGACTTGCCGTCCTCGGCGTTGTCGATGTCCGCACCGAACGAGACTCCTTCCGGGAGCAGCCCACCGGGGACATCGAACCACTCGACTTTCGCGATCCGGAAGCTGTCGTTCGCATCGATCACGTCGAAGCGCACGTCTTTCGTCGCGCCACGCCCCTGGGGAACGACGCCGAGGATGACCATCTCGGACGGTGACACCTTGATCGGCGGCTGCACCGTCGCGTAGACGCTGATCTCGAACTTCCCGCGATCGGTCACGAAATGCACCGTGCCGCCGTGGCGATTCTCGGGCAGGTCGGGCCCGAGCTTCCCGCGCACGAGCCACTCCGATCCATCGTCCTTCGATTTCGAGAACTCGACGCGCACACCGGCGGGCAGCGGCGCCTCGTATTCCTGCACCGTGAACGGCTTGCCGTCCCGACTGACCACACGAAACTCGAAGTCGCGCACCGAATCCTTCGAGAGGATCCCGAAGTCGATCAGATCCGTCTGCTTCTCGCCGACGAAGACGTGCAGGTCGCGCACGGCATCGACGTGGAGCTGCGCATCGAGCAGCGGCTGGTCGGGATCCGAGGTCAGGAACTGCAGGTTCACGGTCTGCCGCGTCTGCATGTCGGGCACCTCGACCGTCGCGTAGACCTTGGCCTTCTGGCCCGGCGCGAGCTCGAGCGGCTCTTTCAGCCCCTTCGTCAAGTCGATGCGGCGATCCCCGAGCACGAGCACGGCCTCCTGGCACTTGCACGACTTGGAGAAGCTCGTGACCTTCTGCGGCACGTTCGTCGGGTTCATGAGGACGAGTTCGGCCTCGAGCTTGGTGCCGACCCGCTGCTTGCCGAAGTCGACGTCGATCGGCTGGAGCCAGCGCTGCGTCCGGCGCTTCTCCGCACTCTGGTTGGCACGCTTACGCGCCCACTCGCCGACTTCGTCGTTCCGATCCTCGAGGACTTCGCCGACGATCGTCCGAATCCGCGATTCGCCGGGGGGAATCAGTCGGTGCGCTGGATCTTGCGGATTTTCGACGCCTGCAGCCGCCTTACTCGTCCGGCCACCTGCGGCATCGTGACCACCGTCCTGACCACACGAGCCGAGAAGCCCGAGCGCGAGCACGGAAAGGACGACTCCACGGAAGTTCCCCCTGCCATCGGCGCCTTTGGCGCCTGACTGTCTCGACGAGTCGTTCATCTCCACCTCACCGAGGTCGTTCTTGCGACACGACCTGATCCTCTCGAACATAGCAGCGTTCTGAAAAACTCAGACATGCACCGAGTGCGTGCCCGACTTTTCGACGCGCTGCCAGAAGTCTAACCGCCATCGTAGGCTCGCGAGAAAACACGAGGAAACACGAACACATGGCACCGATGGTCCGCCGCCGAACGAAGCTCGCAGTGCTCGCCCTGCCGCTACTCCTTCCCCTGCAGAGTTGCTGCACGATCTTCGGACTCTTCGGCTGTGGAACCGGGATTCCCATCACGGACATCACTTGGAATAGTCCCGACGCGACGATTCACACGCTGCTCACGGCAATTCGCGCGAGCGACACCAAAGTCATCTACGAAGCGATGTCCGAGGACTTCAAGCGCGCCTACGGCATCGATGGTGTCGGATTCGCGATCGCGTGGGAACGCCTGTCCGACCGAGTACCCGGGCTCCACCTCGCTGGCGACGCCGAGATCGTCGAACGCGGCCCCGTCCTCGACGCAGCCGGGAATGCCGTCGCAGGGCGCGAGCGATTCCGACTGTCGTCTCACGGCTATGGCTTCGACGTCGAAGTCGGGCGTTATGCGTACTGGGATGTCGGCGCCGCGGACCCCGACTCGGGCGAGACCCGTGTCATCGGGAAGTACACCGACAAACTCGACGGCTGCGTGATCGACGAGATCAAAGGACTGATCGACGCGCGGATCCGCTCACCCGAACTCGTCGGCTTGTCCGACGAAACATTCCGCTATCTCGAAATCGGTTGGACCTGGAAAGTCCTGCGGCTCGCCCGCACCGACGAGTGAACCCCGTTCTCTCTTGACGCGATACGATTCCACATGAACACGTCGTCCCCCCTCGTCTACTCGTTCGCCGCAGGCAACACCGACGTTGCCGACGGTGGCACGGAACTCCTCGGTGGCAAGGGCAAGAATCTCGCGGAAATGACCCGCCTCGGAATCCCGGTCCCACCCGGGTTCACGATCGCGACGACCGTGTGTGCGAACTACAGCGAGAACCTGCAGAAATACGGCTCGTCCCGCGCCGACGCAGTCCTCGACGAGTTGTGGCCCCGCATCGAAACCGCAGTGACCCGCATCGAAGACGCGACCGGTCGCAAATTCGCGGACCCGAAACGGCCGTTGCTCGTCTCGGTGCGCTCCGGCGCAGCGCGATCGATGCCGGGGATGATGGACACCATCCTCAACCTCGGGCTCGACGAAGAATCCGTCCGCGGTCTCGCCGAAGAGAGCGGCGACGCGCGCTTCGCTCACGATGCATTTCGACGTTTCGTCCAGATGTACGCGAACGTCGTTCTCGGAGTCGACAGCGCGCGTTTCGAACGCTTGCTCAAGAGCAAGATGCAAGAGCGTGGCGTGCAGCGCGACGCGGACCTGTCGGCCGACGACTTGATCCTGCTGCGCGAGCAATTCGAGGGCATCGTCGTCGAGGAGACGGGAAAGCCGTTTCCGATGGACGCACGTGAACAGCTTCGCGGTGCGATCCTCGCGGTGCTCGCTTCGTGGAACAACGAACGCGCACGCATCTACCGTCGCATCCACCGCATCGATGGCTTGCTCGGAACCGCGGTCAACGTGCAAGCGATGGTCTTCGGGAATCTCGGTGAGGACTCCGGAACCGGCGTCGCGTTCACTCGCGACCCGTCGACCGGCGACAAGACTCCGTATGGCGAGTTCTTGATCAACGCGCAGGGCGAGGATGTCGTCGCAGGTGTCCGCACACCGCGGCCACTCGCCGAACTCGACTCCGTCATGCCGAGGGTCGCTGGTGAACTCCGGGACGTCATGGACCGGCTCGAGCGCCACTATCGCGACGTGCAGGACATCGAGTTCACGATCGAGCGCGGCAAGCTCTATCTGCTGCAGACACGCAACGGTAAGCGCACGGCAACCGCATCCCTGCGGATCGCGGTTGCACTCGTCGACGAAGGAATCGTCACCGAGCGCGAGTCGGTGCGGATGGTCGAAGCGAGTCAGCTCGAACAACTCATGCATCCGCAGTTCGACCCGAACGCCGAGAAGGAAACGATCGGCGACGGCATTGCCGCATCGCCTGGTTCGGCCGCCGGGCGCATCGCGCTGTCGCCGGATCGCGCCAAGCAATACGCGGCCGCGGGCGACACCGTCGTCCTCGTCCGCATGGAAACCTCGCCCGAAGATCTCGAGGGTATGGCGTGCAGTCTCGGGTTCTTGACGGCGCACGGTGGCAAGACCTCGCACGCGGCGGTCGTGGCGCGCCAGATGGGCAAGGTCTGCGTGTCCGGTTGTGGGTCGTTGGTCATCGACGAGGACGCTGGCACACTCCGCATCGGCGATCACGACCTCGCAGAGGGCGACTCGATCTCGCTCGACGGCACGAACGGGCAGATCTACGCGGGCCTCGTGCCGACAGTCGAGGCGCGCTTCCCTGCGGACTTCGAGCGCTTCATGGGTTGGGTCGACGAAGCGCGACGGCTTCGAGTACGCGTCAACGCCGACACGCCGAAGGACTGCCGCAAGGCTCGTGAATTCGGGGCCGAAGGAATCGGCCTGTGCCGTACCGAGCACATGTTCTTCGGCGCGTCGCGCATCCTCGCGATGCGTCGCATGATCGTCGCGCAGACCGGCGAAGAGCGCAGAGCCGCACTCGAGTCTCTCGAACCTCTCCAGCGTGGAGACTTCGAAGAGATCTTCCGGGTCATGGACGGCTTGCCGTGCAACATCCGGCTGTTGGACCCACCGTTGCACGAGTTCTTGCCGCACGACGACGAAGGCCAGCGAGAACTCGCGACCACGCTCGACATCTCGGTCGAGCACCTCCGAGCTCGACTCGGTGCCTTGCACGAAGCCAACCCGATGCTCGGCCATCGCGGTTGCCGTCTCGGGATCAGCTATCCCGAGATCTACGAGATGCAAGCGCGCGCGATTCTCGACGCGGCGTGTCGCGTCCAGAACGAAGGTCACCACGTGTTCCCGGAGATCATGATTCCCCTCGTGGCAGAGGCGCGAGAACTCGAGCAGATTCGCGAGCGCCTCGTCGTCGTTGCCGAAGCCGTCTTCGCGAAGAACGACACGCGCGTCGACTATCACATCGGAACGATGATCGAGATCCCGCGTGCGGCAATCACGGCAGAACGCGTCGCCGAACACGCGGATTTCTTCTCCTTCGGAACCAACGACCTCACGCAGATGACTTGGGGCTTCTCGCGTGACGATGCGGGCAGCTTCCTTCACCGCTATTTCGAAGACGGCATCCTCGAGCTCGACCCGTTCGAAGTCATCGACGAGGCGGGCGTCGGGTTCTTGATGAGGCACGCGACAGAGCAAGGCCGCAAGACGAAGCCGAAGCTCAAGGTCGGCATCTGCGGCGAAACAGGCGGCGAAGCGCGCAGCATCGCCTTCTGCCACTCGCTCGGTCTCGACTACGTGAGCTGCTCGCCGTACCGGATCCTCGGCGCGAGACTCGCCGCAGCGCAGGCCGCGGTCGCGGGCTGAGCGATGACCGACGACTCGTGGGCCTGACGTTCGTTCGCGGGGATGCTCGCGGATCCCACTACCGGATCGATGGTGAGAATGGTGGACGCCCGATCGTCCTGATTCATGGCGCGACGGTGCCGCACTGGGAGTTCGACGGACTGGTTCCGCTTCTCGTCCGCGCGGGATTCCGCTGTCTGCGCTTCGACCTTCTCGGGCACGGCGAGTCCGCACCTGCTCCGCGCCGGATGCCGATCGACGCTCTCGTCAGGCAAACTTCGTTGCTCCTCGACGACGTCGAATGGCCACGTTCGACCTCCATCCTCGGACACTCGCTCGGGGCCGCGATCACCGCGCGATGCGTCGCGCTCGACCCATCGCGATACACGCGCGTCGCGTTGGTCGCGCCGATGCTCGACTTCAGCGCTCGCAACCCGGCGCTGCGAATCTTGAGATTCCCTGGCATAGGGAGCGTCTTCGCACGCGCCATCGCCGTGCCGATGCTCGTACGTCGCAGAACACGTCGCTACTCGGCAATCGACAGAGAGGACCTGGTACGACGGTTCGGCGAACAGGTACGACGGCGTGGATTCGGCGGGACCTTGCTCCGGCTCGAACGTGACGGCGCACTCGGCAACCAGGCGGCCGCCTACCGAGAACTCGCGCGTCACGACAAAGAGATCTGCGTCCTGTGGGGTGACTGCGACGCGATCATCCCGCGCGATGACATTCGCGCGGTTCGAGACGCGATCGGTTGCCATGAGTACTTCGAGCTGCCGACCCTCGAACACAACCTCATGCTCGCGCATCCGGAACGCGTCGCTCCTTATCTCGTTCGTTGGTTCGGGGAATCACGACCGCCGGATCCGATCTGACAGCAGCTTCGAGTCGATCGACGATCTCGGCGGCCGACTCCGCGGAGCTCGCGTCCCCATCGTCCGTTTCGATCAGAACGCGCGCGCGCCGAGCGGCCGCATCGAGTGGTGCGCGAGTATCGAGGAACTCCTCGAGCACGAGCTCGTCGTGCAGCGCGGCGATGCGCTTCTTCTGGAGCCTTGGAAGCGCACCTTCTCGCGCCGCGGCGACGAAACGCGCGGCATCGCCGTCGACATTGCGGGCCAGGGTCACGGCGAGCTCCGTGAGGCGTGTCGGCAACGCCTCGAGTTCGCGCACGTCTTCGTCGAGCAGCGCGCGGCCACGACCGATCCTCCAAGCCCGCATCCACGACTTCGCGACGCGCACCGCATGGTCGACGACAGCGCCCTCGGCATCGTCGAGCCAGGATGGGAACCCGCGACGGCGCAAAGCTTCCCACGACGCGATCGTCGTCAGCTTTGCTCCCATCAGCTTGACGAAGAGTGCGGTGTGGTCACGGTCGACACGCGGGAACAAATGGAAGAGGTGGAGACTGCCAGGGTCTCGCCATGGATCGACGGCCGCCGGTCGGAGTCGTTCGGCCCAGTCCGAAGCACTCCATGCAGCAGCACCCTCGAACGAAGGACGCGGAGGCATCGCCGGTAAGGCGACGGGAGCCATCGGGCGCTGTTCATCGAGCATGCCGAGATCCACGACCGCGGGGGCGTGAACGTGCTCGCCTTCAGCTCGCAAGCGACAAGCGGTCCGTTCGAGACGCGCGATGTCCGCAGTGTCGGCAGTCATGACAACGAACTGCCGCTCCTCACGAACCGCAAGGCGCAGGACATTCTCGGCAATGGCGTCGAAGCGCTCGTCGTCGCTGTGCGCGAACACCTCGTCGAGAAAGATCGTGAACTTGCCGGAACGCTCGGTCACGAACGCGATCGCGAGATGCCACGCGAGCAACAACTGAGAACGCGTCCCGTCACTCAAAAGGTCGAGATCGCGCACTTCGCCGGCTTCGACGTCACGAGCGAGAATTCGCAGCGACCCGGCATCCTCACGGACGAGGAGTTCGTATCGCTCGTGCGTGAAGTAGGCGAAGAGCCTCGACGCCTGCACGACGACGGGGGGACGCTGGTCACTGTCGACGTCGGAGTCGAGCCGATGCCGGACACGAGCGAGCAAGATGCGACCGGCCGAGGCGTCGAGTTGTTTCGTGAATACGTTTTCCAGAGCTTCCTGCGCTTCGTCGACACGGCTCCGCGCGAGCGCGAAGCGCGTTCCTTTCTTTGCCGTCGCGACCTCGTGACGGAGCTCGACGAGTCGCGCGAGTACGCGATCGCGTTCGCGCACTCGCTCTTCGGCGACCACGAGTAGCGCACGTGCCTCGTCGACATCGAGCTCCAAAAGCCGTTTGCCGTAGACCTGATCGTCACGCAAGCGCTCGCGCAATTCGGACCGACGTGTGCGGACTCGGTCGACACGAAGTGCGAGATCACGGGCCTCGTCGAGGCGTGCCGCCGCAGCTTCGAGCCGTTCACGCCCATCGGCATCAGGACGGAATCGCCGTGAGCGCAGAAGCGCTGCCGCGCGCTCCTCGAGCTGTCGCTTTCGAGCCAACGCCGCGTTCTCGTCCGCGGCAGCCCGTTCTCGCTCGCGCAGAACGTTGCCGAGACGCTGCGAAGTGCTCAACTCCTCGAGCACGTGGCTCGAGTCCACCTCGAGCTCGCCGGTGATGTCGATACCGACCTCGGTAACGAGTGCCGCAAACGCGTCGAACTCTTCGTCGAACGTCGCGCGAGCAACCTTCGTCGCATCGCGACAAGCAGCAACGCGTTGGGACGACGCATGGAGTCGCTCGCGCGATCGGGCGAGCTCGAGGCTCGCCGCTGCGCCTCGCGGCAGAGCGAAACCGAGCCGTTCCTCGAGCTTGCTGCGTTTTGCCCTGTGTTGATCTCGGATGACGTCGAGTCGCTCACGGCGTATCTCGAGTCGTTCGCGATCATGATCGAGTCGAGAATCGAACTCGAGGCGCAACGCGCGCTGTGGTTCGCGCCGCCAGTAGATCGCGAGTACGACCGCGACCGCTCCGCCGGCAACGAGAAGCCAGCCAGGCTGCAGACCGCGAGCAACGAGGCTGGCCCCGCAAGCGGTCAGAGCAACGCCGAGACCAGCGGCGAGCCAGACCAGCTTGGAAACACGAAGCGATTGCGGGGGCTTGCGGCGCGTCAGTGCATCCTCTTCGGCAGCCAACACCTTGGCACGAGCGGCGCGTTCGAGTTCTTTCTGAAACTGCCGCTCGATCGCATCGAACATCGCTTCACTCACGACTGGCACGGATCCGGGCTTGCGTCGACCTTTCGTCTCCACCCGTATCCTCTGCGCGTGCAGCACGCGCTCGTGCCGGTCAGCCTCGATGCGATGTACCCGACGCGCACGCAAGAACTCGTCGTGCAATCTCTCGAGTCGTGTCAGCGATTCCCCGATACGGCGCGCGCGCTCTTCTTCGATCGGAATCGCACGCCCACACCCATCCTGCTCGCGCGCCAAACGCGCGAGTCGCTCGCGAGCGTCGCACAACGCCGCCTCGGCATCGTCGATATCGGCGTCGATTGCCGACAATCGTTCGCGCTCACTACCATCGAGCAAGAAGGCGCCATCCGGCAACGAAGCACGCTGTCGCTCGAGTCGCTCGTTCTCGATCGTCGAGGCCGCGTATTCGATCGACAACTCGATTGCGGCTTTCTCGGCAGCAGCGCCCTCGAGTTCTGCGAAGTGCGCTTCGAGCTCTTCGCGTCGATCATCGCGTTCGGCAAGAGCTTGCATCGCGAGTCGCTCACGACGGAGTTCTCGACGAGCGGTCGCGACGGTGCGCGCTTCTTGCGACCCGACTCGAGGTCGCTCGGCGAAGAATTCCCGTTCGATCGCCGTGAGGTCCTGACCACCCTGCAACATCCGGCGCAACGCCGCCTCGAGTTCGCCGTTCTCGCGAGGTGCGAGCAAGTCGACAGCGCGCAAGAAGTAGCAAGGTGCGTACGTCGAACTCGGTAAGTCAGGCCGCGATCGCGTGCCACCTTCCGATGTCCAGCGGCTCGCTCCGCTACCGTCACGCTCGGCGCGCAGCGAAACATCACCATCTCCGAACTCCGCCCACGCGTCGAACGCTCGACCCGCCGAAGCGTCTTCGTCGGCAAAGACGAGTGCACGAATGGCGCGCGCGATCGTCGACTTCCCCGAAGCGTTCGGGCCATGCACGATCGTCACGTGGTCATCGAAGACGACATCGAGCCGCTTGTTCAGGCCCGGGATTCGACGTACGACGAGGCGCCGCAGAATCATGTCGCGCCTCGTCGTTCGCGCAGCATGTGCGACAACAACTCGTGACCGACGCGCAAGAGCCGCCGCCGCTGGGATTCTCCCGCGACGGTCGTGGGCGAATCACTCCCAGTCGCCGCAGCTTGCGGAAGCAGTCGAAATCGCGAATCGAGGCGCAGGCGGTCGGAATACTCCGCTAGTTCCACCGCGGCGTCCGTGACGCCGCTTTCGAGTGCGCGCACTTCGCGTGCGAGCATGGCGATGGCGTCGGTGCCGCACGCCAACGCGTCGAGGTCGTACGCGGCACGCACAGTGTGAGTGAGTTCACAGATACACGCGACACGGTTCTCGTGGACGATCGAAGCACCTTCGACATCGAGAGCGTCGAGCGCAGCATGCACGGCAGAGAAGTCTTCGCAGCTTCCGTGCACGGATACACGCAAGACGAGCGCACGCAACTCGGGTGCTTCGCGCGAAGCGGTAATCGCGGCGAGCCGCTCTCGCATGGCGCGCGTGATCAGCGATGCGATATCGGGCGCGCGTGCGTCGCCGCCTGCGAGATCGGAATCACGAACGGAATCGAGGTCGACGGCGAGCGACTCGAAGCGCACCGGCGCGAGCTCGACGTGACTCCAGGCGAGTCGACTCCCGTCATGATCGAGCCGAATGGCACCGCGGGGTCCGACCTCTCCACGATGCAGTGGCGACAGCGAACCGAGATACCCGAGCGGAACGCTCCGTGACGTCGATGCCAGGAAGCTCGGCGCGTGCACGTGACCGAGCAACCAAGCATCCACGGGCTGAGCCAAGAGGCTCGCACGCGAAACCGGTGCGTGATCGCTCACCGTCGCATCAAGGTCGCAGTGCAAGAGACCCAATCTGGGCTTCGACGCACGATCGGAATCGAGAACACTCGGGTCGAACTCGTCGAGTGGATTCGCTCGCACGCGTGCGCGAGGGAAGCTCCAGCCGACGAGAGTCACGGCGTCGAGTTGGCGCTCTTCCCACACGCCGTCGGCCCCGATCAACTCGAAGCCGTCGAGTTCGCGCGCGAGCCGCGGCAGAGCTTCGACATCGTGGTTCCCGGCGACGGCAAGCACGCGGACCCCGGCCTTCGTAAGGCGCTGCACGGCGCTGCTGAGCGGCCCGTACGCTTCGAAACGCGCGTTGTCCGAATCGACGACGTCTCCGGCAAAGACGACAGCCTCGGCATCACTCGCCAGAACCGCTTCGACCAGGGTCTTCCATGCGGCGATGGGCGAGAGGTCCATCACATCCAAATCATGATCCGCGAGAGCACGCGGCAGGGACGCAGTCGTGCGCCCGAGGTGCACATCGCCGACGAACCACAGGGGTCGCTTTCGCACGGACGTTTCGTTCAGGCTGTGTGTGCTCCGGTTTCGCTCGCACGCGACGGACGACAACGCATGAGCAGCACGAGTCCCAGAAGGAAGAAAGCGCCGACACTACCGAGTGCCAACCGCTGATCGCCACCGCAGAGATCGGAAAGTTCGCCGAAGACGATCGGCCCGACGATCGCGGACGCGCGCCCAGCGATCGCCATCATTCCGAAGAACTCACCACTCATGCCCGGTGGCGAGATCTCGCCGACGTAGCTCCGACTCGTGGCCTGCGTCGCACCGATGCAGAGCGCAGCGAGCGATGCAACACCCCAGAACGCAGCCTTCGATGTCGCCGCATCGAAGAGCCCTGGCCACGCCGTGAGGATCGACGCGACGACGACGAGGATCCAAAGCACGAGCGAGATCTCGATGCTACGCAGGGTCCCGATCCGTCGCGCGAGACGCCCGAAAACCAGCGAACCGGGCATCGCCACGACGTTGAGCAACAGGATCAACAACAGGCTCTCGAGCCTCTCGAAGCCGAGACTCGTCCGCGTGAACACGGCAGCAAACACGAAGATCGTGCTCAGCGCGTTCATGTAGAAGAACAGCGCGATCAGGAAGCGCAGCAAGTTGCCTTCGGTTCGAAGCGCCTGGAGTCGCGCACCGATGCCGGGCCCACGTGCGGAGGATGCGAGGGCTGCTTCGCGCGGATCGTCTCGTAGCCACACGACTGCCCAGACCCCGAAGGCGAGCCACCAAGCTGCCGCGATGACCGCACAGTATCGAGCGTCGTATCCCAGTTCGATCGCGCCGATCACGACACCGAGCGACAGTAGCCCTCCGGCATACCCGAATGCCCATCCCCGCGCGCCGAGCGACGAGACCTCGCGGGCTTCGACGAGCTCGGGCAAGAACGCGTTGTAGAAGACGTTGCCGCCCTCGAACGCGTAGAGCGAAACGACGATCAGGATCATCGCGAGACGCACATCGCCAGGACCGGCGAGCGCGAGCGCGGCGCACGACGCGACACCGACGACGAGGTGCAACATCAAGAGCAAGCGCTTGCCACGAATCCGATCGGCGAGACTGCCCAGGAACGGAGCGCTGAGCACGACGAAGAGAGCACCGATCCCGTTCGCCCAGCCCCACCACTTGTCGCTACTCGTCCGTTGTTCCGCGGGCACGACGACATCCGCGAAGTAGAGTGCGTACACCGCGGTCATGATGATGGTCGGATACGCGGAGTTGCCGAAGTCGTAGAGACACCAGACGAAACGTTGCCTCTTGGACGAGCGAGGAGTCGTCCCTGCGACTGCGTGCACGTTCAGAACCGTCGACGCAAGCCCGTCGGAACCCATCGCCAGATGCCGAGTCCGAAGGTCCGTCGCATCCAGGACAGTTTTTGCGATTGTCGCATTCGCTCTTGTTCGGGCGCAAACGCCTGATCACGCCCGATCGGGCAAGCACGGCGCACGTCACAGCCTTCGTAGCAGCCACCCGATTGTCGATGATCGGCACACCGTGCGAGCTCGCTCCTGCCGGCCTCGGAATAGGTGCCTGCGGGACACGCTTTGAGACACGGTGCCGAGCACCCACTACAGGGATCGAACTCGAGCTCGCCCGTCGAAGGAAGTGCCGTGTCGACGACGATCGCTGCACGCACATCCACCCACGGCCCGAACTTGGGGTGCAAGAGAAGATCCACGACAGGAGAAGCGACGACGAGACCCGCAGTCTCAGCCATCTGAGCGAAACACGTCTGGCGAGGATCGTTCGGATAGACGGCCTGTGCCGCATAACCCGCGCGCTTCAAGTGCCCGACTTCGTTTTCGACGAGATGCCTGGCCCAGGACGCGAACGAAGCGATTCGCGCCGATCCGGCATTCGATGCATGCTCGCGCACCGACATCGAGCCAAGGTAAGAATCGAAGAGGTCCCGCCCCCCCGCACCGATGACGATCACCGATCGTGCTCCCTCGTGCCGCTCGGATATCTTCGACCCACGGCAGAGCGCGGGATCGAAGTCGTCGAGCCGTGCAATTCCCCAGAGGTTCATCCCACGCTCGGACAAGCGAGATCGGCACGCTTCGAGTTCGGATGGGAGTGGAGAGGGAGACATCGTCGTTTGGTTAGGATAGCAACCGTTGGCGGGATGCGCTCCAGAGTCGTTTCGATAAGAATGTGGTCGTGATGTCTGGCGTTCCCAAGGGAATCATCGTCGTATTCGTAACGGTCGCGTTGATCGCCCTCGCGCTTGTCGTCTTCCTGTGGTCTTCGGAGTCCGCATCGACGATCCCACTACCATCGCTCGTCTCGGCTCTGGATAGCGACGCGGACGACCCGTCCGCGTCGATCACGGCACGAGGAGAGGCCAGAGCTCCGGAGTTCGATCTCGTCGACCCCGAAGCCACGGATGCACGCGAAGGAAGGCCCGATGTAGGCGCGGGCGCGCCGCGCAAGAAGGTGCTTGGTGACCGAAAGCACGCATTCGAAGTCCGAGGACGTGTCGTCACAGAAGGCGGTAAAGCCGTCGAAGGCGCGAGGGTGCGGGTCCATAAGGTCCCGCCACGTAGCATCGGTTACGCGAACGAAGTCGCGGCGGATGTCCTGACGGAACGCGACGGCGCGTTCGTAGCATCGTTCGTCGCGTCCTTCGCGATCGATGTCGGGGTCGTCGTGACGAACCCGAACTTTGCAGTCCGGATCGATCGGAAGAAAGTCCGGCAAGAAGGCGGGCCGATCGATTTCGGAGAACTCGCGCTCGATCACGGCATCGAGATCCTCGGGCACGTCACGACGGGGACTGGTGCTGCTCCGCCTGCTGCGCGCGTGACTTGGTTCGACCAGAAGGGTGACGCACTCCTCGCACGATATCTCGATCCGATCGACTGCGATGCACGGGGTCAGTACCGGTTCGTCAACGCTCCTCGAACCAACTTCTACTTGATAGCTCGAGCCGATGGATTCGCTTCGACCGCGAGCCCGCTCCTACCCCCGCGGGGAGTGCCTTCGGGCACACCTCAGCACGGCACGCATCGGGTCGACGCAGGACGCATGACGCTGCAACGCGGAACGATGATCGAGGGCAGCATCAAGAGCGAACACGGCATCCCATTGAGCGGCGCACGATTGACCGCCACCGCGGCGTTCGACAAGAGAGCGCCGCGCACGCTCACAACCGCACTGCAGCGCCAGGCCGAATCGGATGGCGACGGCCGCTTCGTCATCGATGACGTGTCTGGACGTGTCACGGTCGAAGCGCACGCAAAGGGACACGTGACCGAGCAGCGGCAGGTCCGCGCAGAAGGCAACCGCGTGTTCGTCGAGTTTCGCCTTCGACGCAAAGCGCGCCTCCAAGGGGTCGTCGTCGACAACGCATCGGGACGTCCGATCGAAGCCTTCTCCGTGCGTGCCCGACGCGTGCCGGCACCGAAGCCGGCGAACGCGACACACATCGCCAAGACCACCACCGACACGGTACGCGAGGCACTCGCGAACACGCGAACGCGGCAGCGCGTCGACCTCCTCGGCCCTTCGGGCAAGCGCGCTGCTTGGCTGCCACCACCGATCGCTCATCCCAGAGGGCAGTTCGAACTCGACGACCTCGATCCAGGAACCTACCTGCTGGACGTCGCGGCCGATCACTACATCACTTCCGCACAGGGACCGATCGATGTCGCGACGGGCGGTTCGCCGCTCGTCGTTCGGCTCGATCGCGGAGTTTCGCTTCGCGGAAGGATCCGTGGTCGCACGACTCTCACCCCAGTTAAGCGCGCACGCGTCGAACTCCTCGCACCGGCGCTCGAAGAACAGCCGCCAAGCCTGGATCCGCTCGTAGCGGTCATCCAGAAGCGCGAGCGCGATCTCGTGCTCGAAGAAACGCGAACTCGTGGCGATGGCAGCTTTCGGCTGGCACCACGCAAGCCAGGCACCTACCGATTGCGCGTTCGCGATGCAAAAGGGTTTGCCGACGCGATCATCACCCCCGTTACTCTCGCACCCGATCGTGAAGCACAGGAGCGCCTCGTCGAACTCGACGAGGCGTGCAAGGTGTACGGCACTGTGCGCGGACTCGGCAACGAGCAACGCGCGCACGTCCTCTTCGCGTCGACGAGCGGGAAGCGCTTCGAAGTGAGCGCCGATGCGGCCGGGAACTACGCATCGAGCGACCTCGCTGCGGGCGCATGGTTCGTTCGCATGCGCATCGACGGTCAGTCGTGGGGCCCCTTACGGTTGGCCTTGGAAGCCGTCGCGGTTCCGGGGCGCGACGAGCCCGACATGATCCTGCGCCCAGGCGAACAACGTCGCCTCGACTTCGATGCGAAGGTCTCGACTCTCGGCCGCATGTTCGGAACCGCGCGACTCGATGGAAGAGAATTCGAAGGTGCGATCATGAGACTCGTGCCGCACGACGCGGCAGCGCTCGACAAAGCGCACCTCGATTCGGTCCCGAAGGAGCGCAAGCAGCTTGCGCAAAAACTGCTCAAAGCAGCCTTGCGCCGCAAGTCCGACGCGTCGGGCTCCTACGACTTCGATCCCGTGCCTCGTGGACGCTACACGCTGGAGACTCGGATCGAGACGAAGAAGGGAACGGTGACCGTCACACAACCCGTCGAGATCGGCCCGAGCATTCGACACGACGTCGACGTTCGGACGGCCACTCTGACGCTGCGCCCGACCGTGCGAAGTACGGGACAACCCGCAAAGGGACTGTTCGTCGCGGTCGCGCTCGAAGCCGAGGCAAGGGGGATCGATCGAACCAAGTGGCGCAGCTTGCCATCGGCCCGCTTCGTTCGCGCGAGAACTCCGACCGTCGAAGTGCCGATGCTCCAACGAGGCCGCTACCTGTGGTTTGCGCGAGGTGGCTCCTTCGAGATGGCAAACGGCAGCTTCGACCTCGCGCGCGATCAAGAAGTCCGCATCGAGGTGGCGCGGCGCTGAACGGTCCGCAACGATACTCGTGATGCGACTCCTGGCTGCACTGCTACTGTCCCTGGTTACGGCTACCGCGCTCTTCATCGCCGGATTCGCCGCTCTCCACGGCCTCGGTGCGCCGGCGCGGGAAACGACCTCGAGCATCGTGGCCGCGGTCGTGCCCAGGCCAGTCGTGACCGACATCGCTCCGATCGATACGGACGCGAGACGTGTCGACGTTCGCAGCGTGGCCGATGCGTCCCACGGCCGTACGACGGCAAGACTCAGCGGGACGGTCACGATCCAGGGCGTCGCACGCATCCTCCTCCTCGCGCTGTCCCACAACGACATCGTTCTCGCCGAAGCAGAAACGGATGCAGATGGGCACTTCGCATTCGACGCGCTACCGGTCGGCAGCTTCGAACTCCGCGTCAAGAGCGCGCGCGGTGCGACCTTGCACGTCGTTCCGCGTCTCGACCTCTTCGCCGATCGATCCCTGATCATCGACGAGCCGTTGTCGACGACACGGACCATCGAAGTGCTTCGCGGCGAAACACCGGTCGCGAAAGCATTCGTGATCCTCGAACGCGACGGCGGGCGCCGCTTCACGGGCACGACCGACGAAGCTGGCAGGATCGAAGCGTCACACCTCGACACGGGAAACTACGAGTTTCGGATCTGGGTTTACCCCGCGGACACACGCGCGGACGACGATCCACGCTCGACCCCGGACACGGACGACACGATCGTCGAGATCAGGGGCGTCACGACGATCGCCGAAACGGACTCCGTCGTTCGCCTGATCACGCGCTGATCAAACGACGTAGCCATACCCCCGCATCGTGTCACCGCAGACCTCGGCGATCAGCGCTGCATCCGCGGCGGGAAGCTCCGAACGCCATCGCTCGATCGTGCTCTCGAGCGTCGGTGAGGTTCCATGAATTCCGAACGAGTCGTTCGCCGCAATGGCAGCTTCGATCTCTGACGTCACGTCGAGCTCGAGGTGAGCGAGCAGCGCACGGACGCTCTCGAGGGGACGCGCGATCGCATCCTCGTATCGCAGCACGAAAAGCGACTCGACCTCATTCGGGAATCCACCGTAGATCGACTTCCAGGAGCGCGCGAGCACGGGCGCTTCCATGTCGAGCTCCGGGTGCAGCGCTCGAACGTCCGGTCGTCGCGCCCACTGACGCCATGAACACAGGACGTCCCTCGGGTCCCGCACGAGCAACACGTAACGCACGTCCGGCCACAGGTAGCGCGCCCCGAGAGCCACACGCGGATCGGGAAGCTTGTCCCCCCACCAATCGAACGCCTTTTCGCGGAACCGCTCGCGATAGAACTCCTCGCAGATCTCCTTGCAGTGCGCGAGGAAGATCGGTGACAGCACCGGCATGCATTCCTCACGCACGATTCCTTGCAACGCAACACCGTCCATCGGGACACACGTCGCCGACTTGTCGCTCGGCACGTTGACGAGCTCGTTGCAGAAGTACAGGACATCGAGGACGCGCGCCTCGTTGCTCATCGCGATGCGCGGGTGCTCTCGAATGATGGACCAGAGCCAGGTCGCACCGCAGCGCCCGGAACCGACGAGAAAGAACGGCGAAGCCATGCTTTCGATCCTCGCAGAAGCGACGCAGGAATGCGCGGCTACGATTCGTCGCTCGACCGCAAACCCGCGAGCTTGTGGTCCTTGATCTCGAAGACTTGCGGCGAGATCGGGTGCTCTGCAGCCTCGAACGCCTCGTCGACACTCTGCATCAACCGCGACAAGCCGGGGCCTTTGCGACCGACGACGAGTTTGTCACGATCCGGCATCGCGAAGACGAGCCCGTCGACAGCGTCGACTCCGCGTTCGAGCGCGAGAAGAACGCGAGCAGCGTCATATCCGTCGCCGGACTCGATGACGTGTGCGTCCCCATCGTCCTGGCCGAGAACGGGCAGCGCCTCCTCGGTAGCAGCCAAGCGCCGCAGGTTGTTCATCGAGAGATTCTCGAGGGCGAGCGCATCGATCCCCCATGCCCGCAAGTGACCTTCGGTCACGAAGACCATCGAGTCCCCCTCGTCGATGACGAACGAGAGGTCGAGCCCTTCGAAGAGCTCCCGTCGGACCAGTGCGCCAGGACCGAACGCCGGCGAGTTTCCGCGAATCCAATCCTCGGACCGGATCTGGGGCAGCACCCGATCGATGGCTTCGTCGAAGAGCAGATCCTGCGTCGAGGCGAGATGATCCCGGAGTTCGGTGACGAGCCTCTCGACGGTCGCCGAGAACGAATCAGGGAACGCCTTCTCACGCAAGAAGACTTCCCCCATCGGCACGGCGAGCTCTTGCCGCTCGACTCGCAGCACGGCGCCGAAACCCTCGCGCGTCGGTCCGAGCACTTCGATCTCAGGATGAGACGAGGCAAGTTCGCTCCGCAGGCGGTCGTAGAAGCGCTTGGCCTCGTCGGGAACGCCATGGTACGGAGCACGCCCGAAGATGCGCGAGAACAGTCCGGTGAGGATCATCGCCACGACGCTCCAGCAGAGAATCGAACCCATGGACAGCATGTCTTGTTGGTATCGGCACGATGTCCCGCGGATCTGCAGCCGGCTCACGATGAGACGCGCTCGGGCGATTTCGGCGTGGTCGATGCGACGCAACACAACCACGCACGGACCGATACCCGGCGCCCCGGACGCCTGCTACCATCGACCTCCCATGAACTTCCGTCTTTTGATCGCTGGAGCGGAGGGTCTTGTCCCGGTCAGCTTGCAGGGCACCCAATGGATCTTCGGACGAGCACCCGAGTCCGACGTTCGACTCGACGACCCGCTCGTGAGCCGAAAACACGCGATCCTGCAGTTTCGCGAGGGCGCACTTCACATTCGCGACATTGCGGCAAAGAACCCGACGCGCATCAACGGTCACGTCATCGCTGGTGAGGCCGAGGTGAGCTTCGGCGATACGCTCACGATCGGATCGACGTTGATCGAGGTGCACCAGCCGACGGACCTCAGAATGCGACTTCGCAACAAGGAGTCGGACGATGGCACGGTCGAGACGTTCTACGTGTCGCACTTCGCCGACGAGCGTGTCGACGAATCGCTGCGACTGCTGGATGACGTCGCGACATCGTTGCGCCCCGTGCATCGCAGCGAAGATGCCGCTCAACTGATGATCGGACTCGTGCACAAGGTCGTTCCGGTTCGGCGAGCCATTGTTGCTCGCATCGGGCCAGGCGAAACGCTGCGCGTGATCGCAGCCGCGAACGAAGACACCGACACGGATCCGATCGACGTCACGCGTCGGATGTTGAGCCTGCTGCGCGAGCAGCGATCGCTGGTTTGCGTCCGCGACGCATCGGCGATCGTCGAAATCGCCGCCCCGCTCTTCACGGAAGGGCAGCTGACAGGTCTCATCTATCTGAAACCGGATCGCAAAGCGCGCTGGAACGAACGCGAACTCACGCTAGTCCAGTGCTTGTCACGCATCCTGTCGGCTCGACTCGAGACGATCGACCACCTCGAGAGCCTGGAGGAAACGCATCGGGCAACTCGAGTCGATACCCGCGTAACCGCGAATTTCGTAGGCAACGCGGCGTCGATCCAGACGTTGCAACGACGCGCTTCCATGCACTGCTTCCGATCGCACGGGGCCGTGATTTGCGGCGAAGCAGGCAGTGGCAAGCGCGCGTTCGCTCGGTTCATGCACGCCAAGGCAAACGAAGAGCGCGATCCCGCCGGCACCTTCGTGGCCATTGACGGTGCCGTGGTAACCGCGCTCGAACTCCGCGAGCTTCTGAGAGACGCCTCCAGCCTCGGTGCGGCGCCCGGACCGTTGGCGGAAGCGATCGGCGGAACGCTGTGCCTCCACCACGTCACGCAGTTCCCACATGAGTTCCAAGAACTGATCGCGAACACGCTGGCGACGGACACGGACCTTCGGATAAGCCTGGTCGTCACACATACCGGATCCGTGACCGAGGTCTTCGAGAGCCTACATCCTCGACTCGCGGAGCTGCTCTCGAGGGACGACTACGACATGCCGCCATTGCGGCAGCGAGTCGACGACATTCATTTGCTCGCGAACTACTTCCTCGACGAGGCGGCACGCGATTTCCGGATCCCCGTCGCCACGATGAGCCCGCGGGCGAACGATCGCCTGGGCACGTACAACTGGCCCGGCAATGTGGAAGAACTGCGACGCACGATCCAGACCGCGGCGATTCTCGCTGGCGGGCGCGTGATCTCACCCAAGCACCTTCCCAAGTCCGTCACTGCGGCGGCAGCCGAAGGGCGATCCCCTGAGATACCGTCCCTCGAAGACGTGGAACGGGACCACATCCGCCACGTCCTCGAGATCGTAGGCGGAAACAAAGTGCTTGCTTCGAAGGCGCTGGGCATCGCGAATTCGACGCTGTATCAGAAGATGAAGAAGTTCGGCATCCAAGGCTGAGTGCATGCATTATCTGGACAACGCGGCGACCACGCCGCTCGACCCCTCAGTGCGTGGTTTCTTGGCCGAGGGATACGCCGATCTCTGGGGAAACCCTTCATCCGATTCCGAACTCGGACGCAATGCGAAGCGAGCGCTCGAAGTCGCGCGCGACCTGCTCTGCGGCATGCTCGGCGCGCGCGAACTCGTCTTCTGCGGCGGCGGAACCGAAGCCACCAACCTCGCGCTTCGCGGCAGCCTCGCGCGTGACAGCAGGCGCACGATCCTCGTTGGGGCGGCCGATCATCCAGCGGTACTCGAGACCGCCGCAGATCTCGAACACGAGGGGCACACGACGATCCGCTACCCGGTAGGAAGTCAGGGACGCGTACGACTCGATGAATTCGCACGCCTCGTCGAAGAACACGCGAGCAGCATCGGCGTGGTCTCGATCCTTCACGGCAATAACGAGAATGGAACGCTCGCGCCCGTCGAGTCGATGATCAGTACCGTCCGCCGCCATGCACCGGACGCGCACGTCCACGTCGACGCGGTGCAGAGCTTCGCGAAGATCGCCGTCGACCTCGACCGCTTCGGCGCGGATTCGGTGACGATCGCAGCGCACAAGATCCACGGACCGAAAGGCATCGGCGCACTCGCCCTCGGGGACGTCCGTAGACCTCGAACGCAGTGCACGGGCGGCGGACAAGAACGGGGGCTTCGCTGCGGCACGGAGGATGTCGTGAGCGCGCGAGCATTCGCGCTCGCCGCCGAACACTGGATTTCGCGCCAAGCCGAGGAGACCGGTAGGGTTCGAGCATTGCGCGACCGGGCGGAGCGCGACTTGTTCGCCGCGATCGACGGTATCGAGCTCCTCGGAGATTCCGAAACGCGTCTGCCCCACTTGTTGCCACTCGGGATACGCGGCGTTCGCGGCTCGATGGTGCGAGAACGCCTCGAAACTCACGGGATCCTCGTCTCGACCGGGAGCGCGTGTGCCTCGGAACATCGCGAGACCAGGGGCAGCCATGTCCACCGAGCGATGGGAGTCGTCTCGGCACTCGCGGATGGCGCTCTGCGAATCTCGTTCGGGCGATTCAACGAAGAAGCCGACGTCGACGCTCTCGTCCAAGTGCTACCGAGGATCGTGGCCGAACTGCGCGAAACCGCCGCCTGATCCGGTTTCGAATGCCAAGCGGCATTCTGTAGGATCGCCGCATGGGGAATACGGAGGCCGTCCAGGACAAGGACCGAGCAAAAGGTCGGTCGAAGGGTAGTGCGAAGCGCGGCGAAACACCGATGCGCACGCAGTACCTCGCGATCAAGAGGGAGCACCCCGATGCGATCCTCTTCTATCGCATGGGCGACTTCTACGAGATGTTCGGGGACGACGCCAAAGTCGCGTCACGTATCCTCGGGATCACGTTGACGGCGCGCGGGAAGGGCCCGGAGGCGATTCCGATGGCCGGCGTGCCGGTGCGTGCTGCGGACGGTTACCTCGTCAAGTTGATCCGCGCCGGACAGCGTGTCGCCGTCTGCGAGCAGACCCAGGACCCCAAGGAAGCGAAGGGAATCGTCGACCGCGAGGTCGTCCGCATCGTCACGGCGGGCACGATCACCGAAGAAGAGGTGCTCGATCACGACGCTCCCAACTATCTCGCGGCGTGTTGCACGATTCGCGGGCGCGCGGGGTTCGCGTGGCTCGAGTTGTCGACGGGGTCGTTCCAGGTCAGCGACATCGACGATGCACGGTTCGACGAAGAACTCGCACGGATCGATCCGGCAGAACTACTCGTCCCTGAAGACGCGAATTCGCAACTCGTCGCCTACCAGGGCACGGTGCGCGCGTGCGCGAGTTTCGACTTCCACCCAGGCGAAGCGGAGAAGGAGCTATCGCGCTTCTTCGGCACGAAGGGACTCGACGGATTCGGGATCGATGTCGACGCGCTCGCGCCGGCAGTCGGCGCCGCAGGCGCGTTGATCCGCTACGTGATCGACACCCAGAAACACGCGCTGCCTCACATTCGCAGGATCGAAGTCTACGAACGCGGCTCGCGCATGGCTCTCGACCGCGCAACGCGCCAGAGCCTCGAACTCGTGCGGACACAGCGCGATGGCAGCAAGGACGGCACTCTTCTCCACGTCATGGATCGAACGCGCACGCCGATGGGCGCGCGCCTGTTGCGCGATCGCATCCTCGCGCCGTTCGTCGAACTCGAGACGATCCGTGACGCACAGGGCGCCGTGCGCACGTGCTTCGAGGATTCGAAGCTGCGCGACGAGATTCGCGAAGCACTCGGCGGCGTGCAGGATTTGGAGCGTCTCGCAGCTCGCCTGTCGTGTGGACGTGCTCATGCGCGAGACCTCGTGGCGCTACGACATTCGATGCAACGACTGCCCGCGTTGCACGCGCTCCTCGGCGCCACCGATTCGAGACTCCTGACCCGGTTGCACGACGCATTCGACACACTCGAGGACCTCGCATCGAAGATCGAACAGCGAATCGCGGACGAACCGCCGATCCCGTTGCGCGAGGGCGGCTTGATCCGCGCGGGCTTCGACGCAGAACTCGACGAACTCCGTGAAATCGGCAGGAAGGGTAAGGGCTGGATGGCGGAGTTCGAGGCCGCCGAGGCCGAACGCGCAGGGATCCCGACCCTGCGTGTCGGCTACAACCGTGTCTTCGGCTATTACGTCGAGATCCCGCGATCCGCCGACACGTCGTCGCTGCCGGACCACTACGTCCGCAAGCAGACGGTCAAGAATGCCGAGCGATACGTGACGCCCGAGCTCGCCGACTTCGAACGCAAGGTGCTGAAGAGCGACGAACTCGCGAAGACGCGTGAGTACGAGCTGTTTTGCAACCTACGCGATGAACTCGCACGCGAAGTCTCGCGCATTCTCGACACGGCACGTGCGGTCGCCGAAGTCGACGTTGCCGCGGCGCTCGCCGAACAGGCCATCCGTCGCGGGTGGTGCTGCCCCGAAGTCGACGAGAGTCGCGAGCTACGCCTGATCGATGCGCGACACCCGGTGATCGAAGTGCGGACGGACGGTGAGCCCTTCGTCCCCAACGACACGGTCTTGGATCCACCGAAGCGGAGCCTGATCGTGCTGACCGGCCCGAACATGGCGGGCAAGTCGACCTACATCCGGCAAGTCGCACTCAACGTCCTGCTCGCGCAGATCGGCAGCTTCGTCCCGTCTCGCGAGGCGAAGGTCGGCATCGTGGATCGCATCTTCACGCGCGTCGGCGCCGCCGACGACATCGGGCGCGGTGCGTCGACGTTCATGGTCGAGATGACCGA
>JAGQQW010000066.1 GCA_020426005.1 Planctomycetota bacterium
TGGAACCGAAGCGTCTTCCTCGGACAGTTCCGCGTAGAATGCCGTCCACGATCCATTCCTGCCCATACTCGACTCCACCTGTCCCATAGAGTCTCGCCGTCCACCACTTCCACTTCGAACAGGAATTGTCCCATTGAGGCTGATTGCGCAATCGAGACACCGGCAACTCGTTGGATGCCTTACTGCTGCCATGTGCGCAGAGGTCTTCATGGGCTTACAATCTGCGGGCGCAGTGGAGCTCAACGCCATGTCGCTCGGTCTGCCTCCGGGTGTCGGCACGCTCACGTCGGTTCTCAGCAAGACAGGGGCGACAGTCCTGACTGCCTTCGCAGCGAACCTTGCGACGAATATCGTTGAAGAAGGCCGTGGAGCGAAGATCAATAGCGATATCGATCGTGCGAGCGGCGAGGCGATCGCGGCGATTGTCGAGAAGATGGCCAAGTCCAAGCAGGCCGTCGGTAAGAAGCGCGGCATGCTTCTGGCCTTGGCCAAGGCCGTGCGCAAGGCACATGACCCTAAGCAGCTCACGAAGGCCAGTGCCGTTGCGGCACTACCGCTGGACGCTTCCGCGATTCTGTCGGATCCTAAGGGTTACATCGATGAAGTCTCGCTGGACGCATCTGAGTGGGAGCGCTACCTCTCCGAGCTTGCGGAGTGCAACCGTGGCATCCAGCGACTCGGGATTGGCTCCAATATTCGCAAGATCGCAGATGAATTGGAGCAAGGGTATACGGGCGAGCTGTACGCGCAGCTGCGTTTAAGTATCAACGGGGACGGCAAGGCCTTCGCTGGCGCTGTTTTGCGTCAACTCGATACGATTCTAAAAAACTTTGGTTCCATGCAGCAGAAGCTGCTGGCTGAGTCGGCGCGAACGACCGGTGTCGTGGAGGAACTACTGAGGCAGGTCCAAGCGATCCGAGACGAATTCGATTTCGCGGCAGCACAAGTGACGCTCGAGAATCTTGCTAATCGGTTCGCGAGTCTCGAAGGCGAGATTGCGAGCCTATTGGCTTCAATGCGCTTGTTGCCGAGTCAACTGCAGTTGGCACTAGATCGGATGGAGCGCTTCGTGCAGCGCATCGAGGGTGCCGCGCGCACCATCGCTCGGCCGCGGTTGGATACGTCGTTGCGACTTCGCCTGAACGTGCAGCGCGACTCTTGCCTGGCGAAGCAAGTCGGATTCTACACACCGCATGTGCTGAAGGCCCTGCTGAGTGTCCGGGACGGCATTGTCGAACGGTTGATCGAACAGGTCTCGTCAGGAGCGACGGCGCAACTGCGCCGCGCGCTGGAGGGCTGGTCTGAAAGGCAAGCGAAAGACGAGGCTGCCAGTCTGCAGGCTGCGGCGTGGGAGAGTCGCGAAGACGTTCAGGCGGCGGTCGACCTAGCGGCTAACGCTGGTGCTCAGATTGTCCTCGATCAGCACCTGCTCCTAGCCGTATTGCGAGGCAACAGCAGGACCGTGAAGGACCTCAAGTCATGCTTGGTCGACGGCGCGCTCGACAGGCTTGTTGCGATTCTCGAGAACCCGAATCCGACGCAGCCCGGTGCGACCCCGGACGGGCTTTGACGGGCCATGCAGACGCCAGCAGGCTTCTTTCAAAGTGACGGGGATCTGATCGATCCGCGGCTCGGCTATTCACTCAAAGGTCGCGACCCAATTGGACGGCTTGGTGACTATGACGTCTACGATATCTTTCGCGGAGGCATGGGCGAAGTCTATGTCGTCGCGTTACGTGCGAATGAGTCGAAGATTGCGATCGCGCTGAAGACCTTCCAAAAGCGTTTGATCGTCCACCCGCCCGCAATGAACGCCTTCAGGCGGGAGACCGAGCTCTGGGTGCGTCTCAGCGGCTTGCCGCACGTCTTACCGGCATTCGGGATCGTGCGTATCGATGACCGACTGTTCGTCGGTACCTTGTTCGTGCAAGCAAGCGCAGACGGCATCGTATCGATACGCGACCGAATCCAACGTGGATCCATCGAGCCCGGCGACGTACTGCGCTATTCCATTGGCGTGTCGCTGGCGCTTGCTGAAGCTCAAAAGCAGTATGCGACGCTCGTGCACGGAGATATCAAGCCGGACAATCTGCTCCTGCCCGACGATGTCGTGCACGTTGCCGATTTTGGACTCTCACGCGTTGCAGAGCACTTCGATATACACGATGTCATGGAATCGACTTGGGCCTATCAAGCTCCGGAGTGCTTCGTTTCGCCGGCAAATGCAACAAGCGCAAGTGATCTGTATTCGTTTGGATGCACGCTCTTTGAGATGTTGAGCGGGCGTCTGCCGGTGGAAGCTGGCGACCGTGACGAATGGGCCGAGCTGCATCAGCGCGCGATGCCGCAGCTCTTGGAGCCGACCCAGGAGCTTGATCCGGAACAGCGCAGGCTTTTCACCGAGCTCGCGAAGTTAGCACACGCGTGCCTGTCGAAGGAGCCAAAGCAGCGGCCGAGCTCCTTTGCTGCCGTGGCCGAGTCCTTGGAAGATCTAGCCCAGCAGGTGCAGTGCGACGCCTTCCAGCTGAAGCTGCGCCAAGACCGGATCCCGGCGATTGTCGCTCCCTTCGTGACCGCATTATCGCGCGGACTGCGCGTGCAGTCCTTGCTCGGCGCAGGGAACGCGAAGGCAGCGCTTTCGGTGCTCGACTCGATGCATGAGGAGTCCTTCGATGGCGAGCTCTGGGCGGTCAAGGCTGCGGCTTTGTCGGAACTTCATCGTGATGAGGAAGCAGTAGCGTGCTACGACAACGCCTTCCGACTCGGAGTCGCGCCAGAGAAGATGGCAGGGCTCTTGAATGACTACGCAATCTCTCTGAAACGCACTTCTCGGTTCGAGGCGGCAGAGAGCATATTGAACTGGCTCTTGGCGACTGTATCGGAAACGGATCGTTGCTTGGTGCAGTCGACGCTCGCGCTGCTATTCGCGGATACAGAGCGATGGGCGGACGCCGTCGTGTTTCTCGCGGAGCTCACACGCATCCGTCCGAACGACGCCAGAGTCTGGTTCAACTTGGGGCAGATCTACAAGGAAGTTGGCGAGCCCGTTCGTGCAAAGTTCGCACTCGAGCGAGCGGTCGCCCTCGACTTTGGTCTGTCGGTGGCGCACTACGGTCTCGCTTGCTTGCAGATGGACTACTTCGGCGAATTTGCTCAGGCGATCCACGGGCTCACGAACTCGATTGCGCAAAATCAAGATGCAGACCGGGAGTGGTGTCGTCGCGCTCAGGAGTGCCGTATTCGACTTGGTCTGACGACGGAGCAGCGAGAGTTCTCGCAG
This sequence comes from Planctomycetota bacterium, assembly GCA_020426005.1. GTDB lineage: Bacteria > Planctomycetota > UBA1135 > UBA1135 > JACKHW01. Next base: position 3,281 of record JAGQQW010000066.1, read on the forward strand.
CGGATGCTTGAGCGCATGTCGGCGGAGCATGTTCGCGAGATCGACGAGCAAGCTGAGCGGGACGCACGCGATAGTGTCGAAGTTCGCCGCGAGAAGGCGCGTGTTCGCGATGCACCGCAGCTTGCGGATCGGAGTATTGTGCCGACCCTCCAGCCGCCGACCGGCGAGTCATCTTGGGAGACGTTTCGTGGACCTGCCTTTCGGGTTCGCGTCCACATGCGCGATGAATGCTACGCGATCGACTACTTCGGTGATTTCCAAGCAGAGTCATTCATCGAGGATTTCCGTAGCAACTGGCTGTTGACAGAGCGTGATCCGCGGCGGCGTGGTGGGCGCGCCTTCATGCCAAAAGCGCGGCCCTTCTGCGTATCCGTTTGTGAGATGTGCCAGACGCCCATGGTCACGAATCGTGATGTCGGAGAGTTCTTCGCCTGTCCTACATGTGCTGCGCCGCAGCGAACGAGCATTGACGATAATGATGGATTTCTTGCGTGCATCGAAGGCATCGAATCGAGCCTCAACTTGATCCGAGTCACGAGTCGAGGGCAGCTGCAATTCATCGTGATGCAGCCGTTGAAGTCCGGTGTTGCCGACGATCTTCGTCGCGTCTGCAGCCGCGAAGGGTTCGAAGAGCTGCCTCTCGATCACGCCGCAGCTCGTTATTTGATCCACACCGGCCTGCAAGTCGGCGCGCTCGCAGGTCCAGAGCGTCCGTCTGTTTGGTCGAAGATCGCAGAGTCAGAAGAGGAGCACTACGCTGGCACGACATCTCCCGAGCTGGCGAATCTGATTCGCGCGCTGCGGGCCGAGGTCTCGCCCATGCGCACTCAGACGTTGCTGGTTGACACTAGCGACGAGAGTTTCTTGGCTATGATCTTGCAAGGGCGGGGCGCAGAAATGCTCGACCGTATTGACACTGAACTGGTAACTAATCCGGATCATGCAGAGGCGTTGAGCCGCAAGGCCTTGGTGTTGCTTCACCTCAATCGTCTGGACGAAGCAGCGGCATGCGTGCAGGTCTGGACGAGCAACGAGCCAACCAACGTGAATGCTCTGTTTCTCGAGGCTAACATCGCATTTCAGCGCCAAGACATGCGGCACGCGCTCGCGGTCTGCGATCGTGCGCTGAAGATCGATCCAACGAACTCGTCGCTCACGTGCATCATGGCCTGGGCGCTGCAGCGCTTGGGGCGGACTGAGGAGGCCAGGTCGTGGTGGTCCAGGGCGCAGAGCCTGGGCGGTATGCTTGGATAGAACGTCCAGCTAGGCCGAATAAGCTCGATTGTCCGAGATGCACGCCACCGACAGAGGTCTGCAGCGGTGATTCTTGGTCTCACTCGCCATGTCCTTTGCGCCGAAGTTCGGCGCGGAAGTCCCGAACGGCTTGCGTCTGGTTTTCGCGATCGGCGAAGCGGCAGATCGCTTCGAGGTCGCAGTTCGGCAGCAGTGCACTCCGCGCCTTGCGTTCGTACGTGTCGCCTTCGAGAACGAAGACGGTGATCGAACCATCCTCCCAGTTCCAGACCTCGGGCACGCCGAGCTTTTGGTAGATCTCGAGCTTGCCGAGACCGCCGTGCGGCCAGATCACCTCGATCGCGATATCGGGGCGCTCCTTGCGTTCGATGCCGACGATGTAGCACTCGTCGGGTTCGAGGCCGCACCGCTTGGCCTTCTTCTTGACCGTCCACGAACCGTAACCGTTGAGATCCGGGCCGCATTCCTCGCACCAGGCTTCGAGGAGACGGGCGATGATCGTCTTGTATTGTTCGTGGTCGATCGATGGGGACATGAGTTCGAGCTCGCCATCCAGGTACGAAATGCGGACGGCCGAGGACTCGCCACGGATCTCGAGGATCCGCTCGTACTGTTCCCAGGTCACACCATGCAGGCGGACCCGCTGGTCAGGGTCCTTCACGGGGGAGGCTTCGGTCATCGTCATACCTCTGGATGCGTGGAACTCGCCGAAATCGGTACGACAACGGTAGCAAAGGGGCGGAGTTGCCGTGACCGAGTGATCGACGTGCCTGCATCGAGATTCTCGAGGGACTCTCGGAGGCGGTCGGTCAGGAGCCGTTCGTAGAGGCCGCGGGGTTGTGTCATGGGGGTGGTGGTCGCATCGCACGGAATGAAACGAAGCGTGCACGATACGCAGGCATGAGGGAGCGCCTCACGCGCGGTCCGCGGGGTTCTGCGTCGATGGACCAACTCGTCCGTGACGAAGGTGGGCGACGGCGCATGCAGTCCACGAATGGCTCGTTGTGTGATCGTTTGCGAACGTGCGCGGCTAAGCAGGCCTCCGCGACCTGCCTCGGAACCGACGTGTGCCTCGCCTTGCTCGAGTCGCATCCCGCGGTACAGTCGAAGTCCTGGTCCGACGGAACTGTGTCACCCCGCAGTCGTGATTCCTATGCACACCTATGTTCAGTCGATCGTCTCGCGAACTCTCTTCGCTACCTGTGTCGTGACGGTTCTCGGTTCCGTGCCCGCCCAGACACGGATGCTGTTCCAAGCGGATCTGCCGCTTGGCAACGTGTGGACCTACACGCCTCGGCATGCCGGCGACGTGGACCGCGATGGCGTTCCCGATCTGGTCATGCTGTCACTCGATTCCACGACTAGCTTCGTGCGTGTGACATCGGGTCGTACCGGTCTCACGTACCGGCAATGGAACAGTGCAATCCGGTGGTTCAGCGTCGATACGGCAGGCGATCTCAATCAGGATGGCCACGATGACATCCTGTTGGGCGGCGCGGGAGAAGTCCGAGTTTGTTCCGGAAAGGACGGAACGACCATTCTCTCGGTGAAGGACCCGAACAAGGGCTTCGCTCTCGTGCGTGGTGGCAAGGACCTCGACGGAGACGGTAAGCCCGACATCCTCGTCGCCTATCCGGAGCTGGAGGACTTCACGAGTCGAGTCGATGGCTTGTCGGGGAGCAACGGCAAGCTGCTCTACTCGCTGCGTGCCGATGTCCGTACTTGGTTTGGTTCTTCCATGGCAATGCTGCGTGACATCGATCGTGATGGAAAGGCGGACTTCGTGGTCGGTGTGCCTTTCACCCGCGGAGGCGGCGAGATCATCGTGTACTCCGGTGCTAGCGGTAAGCGGTTGTATACGGCAGCTGGGAACGGCCCGCCTGAGTTTGGCGTCTCCGTAGATCAAGTCGATGATGTCGATGGCGATGGTATTGTCGACATCATCGTCGGCGCGGCGGGGACCAACGGTCCTTGTACAAGTGGCTACGCGCGGGTTCTGTCGGGGAAGAATGGCGCGCTGATTCGTGAGATCCGGTCGCCGAGAGCCAATGTCTCGGATCGCTTTGGGAACACGGTCGCTGGAGTTGGCGATCTCAACGCTGATGGTGTGCCGGACTTCGGGGTCGGTGCTCCATGCAGCGCGACGAGCATTGGCGTGGACGTTGGCACGGCGTATTTCTTCTCCGGCAAAGACGGGTCGCTCCTGTGGTCGGTCGACGGGAACCGAGCCAACCAGTTCTTCGGGGCGATGGCCGGAATTGGGGATGTCAACGAAGACGGGGTCGCCGATGTCGCGATCGGTCACTCGTTGAATCCGTCCAGCGGTAGGGCCGCCGGTCTGTATTCGGGCCGTGAAGTGCAGCTGACGGAGAGTGCATACTCGATCCCGGCCTCGAGCGGTGGCTCGATCGATTTCCGGTTCGATGCGGGTGTCCAGAACGTGTGGAAACTCTACGTTTGTCTCGGTTCCGCCTCCGGTCGGCTGCCTGGACTCGCGCTGGAGGGCGCGCACGTTCCGCTCAATCTCGACGGATACTTCGGTCTGCTGTTGAGCGCACCCAACACGCTCGTTCAGCCGTCCGTTGGGCTCATCGGCCCCAACGGAATCGTATCGACGAAGTTCGTGCTGCCTGCTGGTCTCGGAAGGGGACTGATCGGGCGATCACTGCACCATTGCTTCGTCGTGTTCGATCGCACGTTCGGGGTCGTCTCTTCGAGCAACTCTGTGCCGATTACGATCGTGCAGTAGGTCCATCGGGACAGCGAGTCTCGCGCCCTTCGTGGCGCGTGGCGACTCGCTGCCATCGAACGAGGCCTACCGACCGTCGCTCGAGGCTCAAGGGCGTATGCGAACCATCAATCCCGGAGTCGTCACCCCGCGACCTTCGCCCGCGGCCATGATCCACTGCGCGAACACATTGCCGATCAGCACCGGGCAGTCCGGCAGCGGCACGGTGAGGATCGCTTCGCCGTTCTCCTGCACGAACGTGCTGCCGACGAACGCGAGCGTCGATTCGTCGACGTAGAGGGAGCAGCCACCCGGCAGCAGCGTCGTTCGTCTTCCCGCGGACAGCATCAAGCTCGCGGATGCGTAGGTCTCTCCATACCGGAGCACGAAGCGGCAACGCGAGCCGGCGAACGGATCTTCTGCCTTGATGACCAAACCGGCGCAGCTGGTCCCGAACAGTCGCGTGCCGAGTGCGGGATCGTGGATGAGGTCATAGCCGACGATCTCCGACGCGGTCCGCACGCCGACGATGAACTGCCGACCGATGCGGTCATAGGTCGTGCCGAACGCGCCGGTGAGCGGGTAGCGCTCGATCTCGCAGAGTGTTTGCGTCGCGCGCACGACGTCGACGTTGGTGCCCGAGGCGACCACGCCGCAGATCTGCTGCGCCGTGGCGTCCCACGCCAGGTCGCGGACTGACAGGGGTGTTCCGAGGGCGTGCGTCAGCACACGCGTGTCCAATCGCGTCGTCCCAGCCGTCAGCTCCGTGAACTCGCCGACGGTCGTTCCCGCGATGTAGCGGCCAGGCGAGGTTTCGACCACGCTCGCACTGAATGGAATGTAGGCATGCGCAAAGTGTGTCCAGCCTGACCAAGACAGCGACGGGCTCACGAGGCCGGCGGAGCCGGCGAAGCCGATGGTCGTGTGAGCCGCCGTCACGAGCCATGGATTGGACCCGCCCCGCGACGCAGCGATGTCGAAGAACCCGCCGGGCACGAGGCCTGAAGGGGCTGCAAGAGCACGCTTGCCGACAACCGACAACTCGCGCACGTCGATCGTTGCTACGTAGCTGTCGTAGCGGATGTAGCTGAACACCGAGGTTCGTTGGACCGCGCCCAAGAGCGCCGTGTCTCCGAGCGCTCCCGGAGTGGTGCCGCCGATCGCGATCGGTGCGACGGCCGGCGAAACCGTGAACACGACGGGCGACTCGGCGACGAGCCGTTCGTCTTCGATCGTCGTGCCGCTCGCGAGCCGCGTGTCGCCCGCGTCGTGCACGTGGACCGAGAGCTGCGGCGAGGGCCGCGAGCTCGAACGGTCGACGTCCTGCAGGACGATGGCCCAACGTCTCGGCGCATCCACGAAGGCGACGTCCCGGACCCACTGCCCGAGCTTTCGACCCACGCTCGTGTAGATCAGGTGCGCGTCGCTGAAGTCGGCGCGGGCCAAGTAGACGTGCGCGTCGTCACCGCTGTGGTAGGCGAGAAGCACACGGTGGTCGCTGTAGGGCTCGCAGCGCACCATCGCGCTGCTCGCCGTCGCCGCGTGCGACGCACCGCGGATCAATAGCTGGGAGTTCGCGACGGCCGCGAGAAGGAAGACGAACAGGGTCGTGGTGGTGGCTCTCATGCAGGGATGAGTGCCATGCGGCAGCAATGCGGACGCGAACACCGCGGGAAATCTCGGTCCGCCCTCGAGGATGCGGCGCGCGCGGCGACCGGTAGTGGAAGAACGCCTCATGAATCGCGAGGGCGGCCGGAAGCGCCGCCCGGGAGCGGATTCAAGAAACTTCGAAAATGATCAAGGGTCCGGAGTCGGAACGGCGCCTGGCGGGCGAGCGCGAGGGGCGGTGTACCGCACCAGGGAGCGCTCACTTCGCACTTTCTATGGGGCTAGCAGATGAATCACCGCAGTTCTCTTCCTTCCATCACGGTAGCCATCGCTGGTTTCGTGACCGCGAGCGCTCCTCTTGCGCTCGCGCAAGACAAGTTTCCCTCGATCCCGGCGCTGTTCGAAACGCTCAAGACCGCGTCACGCGAGAAGCTATCGATCAGCTCAGGGACTCCACCTGGAACCGGCCACATCCAAGGAATGACGCGGCTCGCTTGGTCGAAGTACGCGCTGACGCAGGACAGTCCACTTTCGATCCCTCCGAAGGGCTACCTCGGGATCGATGACGGCAACCGAACGACTTGGGACGAGGTGTTCCGCGGCATCGACGAGCACCCAGGCAACATGTCTTCGTCCGGCAATATCGTCGGGATCGTGTCCCAGACGGACTACTCGCATTTCTACCAGGTCCGACCCAATGGTTCCTTCGACCTCGTGTACAGGCTGAAATACAAGACGACCCACGGACCTGCGCTCGTGTTTCACCCCGTGGACGACCGTTACTACCTCCTGCACGACCTGGCCTTGTGGCAGAGTAACGAGATGGACTTCACGAGTTCGACTTTCCAGCTCACTCGATTGAAGGCAGTCGATGGCGGAAAGCGCGACGGAAACGGCGGCACGTTTTTGATCTACGACGCGAATGACACCAGCGTTCTGTATAACGTTGCGCTCAGGCGCCAACCTGGAGTCAACTCGAGCAACAACTTGGTGGGCTGGGTCGACAATGTTCACGTCGGCAAGCTCGATATTGCGAGCCGCAAAGTGACCCAGAGCTGGAAGTACACGCTGCAGGGAAGCTGGGATTTATTAGAGCATGACCCGAGCAGCAGCTTCGTATGGGGTGGCAGCATCTATGTCGATCAATACTCGGGGTTCGTTGAGGTCGCCGCCGCGCCAAGAAACAATGGCCTGTTTGACTTCCACCGGTGGCGTGGAAGTATCAAGCCTGCAACGTATACCGAATACGACCGGAGTCTCGTGTTCCAGGACGGCACGCTTTTGGATGTGAATGCGGGAACCGGCGCACGCACGGTACTCGCCGCGAAGACCAGTAAGACGGTCACAGGGGTCGCCAGGGTCGAAGATGTGTTGTACACGGTGCAGAACGGCCGGATGGAGCGCCACAATCTGGCCGATGATCCCCTGCCCCCGTTCGACAATGCGGATCAGTGGACCGGCGTCGAGGCGATGACCGGATGTGGCTGTGAGCCCGGAAAGTCGATGCACTTTTGGGGCTTCGCAGTTCGCGCGGGCAAGCTCGTCCGCTTCACCAAGACTGGTGAGGTCAAGGTGATCAGCAGCGGCTGGGAGAAATCCAAGGCCATGGCCGTAACCGGGGACAAGATCTACATCCTCAGAGAGCACAACATGAAGATCGGCACGATCACGTTCCCGGTCATATCTCTGTTCTTGGCAAAGGACGATGGCTCGCGTAGCTATGTCGGGGATCAGGGATCCTGGATGGGTGCAAAGCACATGACATCTATTGGCGATCGACTGTATATCGTCAAGGACGAGCAATTGTTCGAGGTCCGAAGCAACGGCACTTCCCGTGTGTTGCAAGGGAATTGGTCAGGAACGACGGCGATTGGAGCGTCTGCGGACAACATGCTGGCGATCGTCAAGAATGGGAAGCTCTACCGGTCCGATCCGCACACCGGCGGCTCTCGCCAGCTCTCCAACAGCTGGACCGGGACCATGGCGATCGTACGCCCGCCTTTCCGAGTCGAGATGTCGCGACGCCTCAATTACCAGACACGCGACTCCGGAGTACAGACTCCAGCATTCACGCTGTCGATCGAGCCGCAGTCGCGAAAATCCGGAGCGACCTATCAGTGGTACAAAGACACGCGCGCGATTGCAGGCGAAACGTCGCACACGCTGACCCGTACGTATCTGCAGGCATCGGACCGCGGCCTCTACTCATGCGAAGTGAGCGGCCTCTGGCGCTCGTCCACTCCAGTGAGGAGTCGCGTTGTCTTCCTGCAAGTTGCTGGCGCTGCACGCCGGACGCAATTCGACTTACGTGGTGATTTTGGCTCCGCCGTCACGAAGCTCGGCGACTTCGACGCTGATGGCTACGACGATTACGCGGTTGGCGGACCGACCGCGGATACGGGAACCGGAACCAAGAGCGGGATCGTGACCATTCATTCCGGCAAGGATCAGAAGTTGCTCTGGAACATCGACGGTTCCGCCGTGAACGGAATGTTCGGCTCCTCGCTCGTCAGCGGTGACTTCGATAATGACGGCGTCGCTGATCTGATGATCGGCTCCGGCACCTACCACGCGGGCGCGAATACAGCGATCTACATGCTGTCCGGCCTGACCCGCAAGGTCTCTCGCAAGTGGCAAGCTACAGCTCGCATTGGGCAGGTAATGGCGGTCGGTGACTTCGACCGTGACGCGTATCCAGATGTCGTACACAACATCGGAACCAGGTCCATCCGAGTGACGTCGCCAAGCAAGGGTGTCTTGTGGAACGTGAGTGTCACCGGGAGCACCGGCAACGTCTGGGCACTCGCCGTAATTGGTGATCGCAACGGCGACGGGATCAAGGAGGTCGTCGTGGGAATGCCCGACTACGACCCCACGAACAAGCGTGGCCGTTTCGAAATTTTGAGCGGCAAGGACGGATCCCTTCTGTTCAGCCGCAATGGTGCGATCGGTGACGAACTTGGTGCCTCGATCGTGAGCGGCGGCTCGCTACGCGGCAGCTGGAACGTCGACTTCGCCATCGGCAGCCCCGGTTGGAATGGCGGCCGCGGCAAGGTCGAGTTCATAGACGGTTGGTTGCACAGTGTGTATGCAGCGTCGAGTTCGATCCAGCCCGGCGACCGTTTTGGCACGGCGCTCGCGGCGGTCGGCGACCAGGACCTCGACGGAAACGACGACATCGTGGCGTCGGGCAGTAACTTCGTCCGTGTGTTGAGTGGCGCCGATGCGAAGGTCATGAGTGAAGTCATCGGCGCACCCTCGTTTGGGCAAGCACTTGCTGCGATCGATACCAACGGCGACTCGACTCTCGACCTCGTGGTCGGCGAGCCGACTGCGAATCGCATCTGGTGCTACGACAGGTCGCCGAGGCAGTCGGAGTCGCCCGCCTCCTACAGCCGGTTCGGAGAAACCTGCGGTAGCACTAGCCGAGCGCCGCGTATCGCAGGTTCGGATGGCCGACTCTACCCCGACAGTCTCCGCGGTGCAGTCGCACGCGTGGGCCGACCGTACCGCATGTTCTTGCTCACTGGTCCGTGGAGCTCGTTCGGGCAGCTTCGAATCGGAACGAATTCGACCCGCATCCCGCTCGATGTGCTCGGGATGAATGGGTGCGTCTACTATGTCGACTCCCTGGTGTCGTTGGGCTTCGCCACCGACAAGAACGGTGCAGCCTCCGTCCCGCTGTCGATCCCGAACGATCCGGCGTTCACCGGCGTGCGGCTGCTGTTCCAGTGGTTGCTCCTCGATCAGGGTGCGAACAAAGTCGGGCTCACGTTGTCGGACTGCGCGCGCGTCAGGATTGGTGCGCGATAGCGGGATCGAGCAGAGCGACGGATGCAATGTCATTGCGCAACGCGGGCATTCGCCGCGTTGCGCCGTAGGATCGCAGCATGATCGTGACTTTGTTCCTTTGTGTTCTCGTGCAGGATCCTGCGCGTCGAGCCGCGACGGTCGACCCTGCGTCCGCATCGCTTTCGGTGGTGCTCGTTCCTGCCAAGGAGGGTGACCGCGGTGGACCGCGATGGTCCCCCAAGGCAGCTTCGGTGCCGCTTACGACTCGCGATGGAGCGTTGCACGGCTCGTTCTTCCTGGGCAGCAAGGCGGTAACGAACACGAAGGTCTCGCCGAGCACGGATCTCTCGGAAAGGACGGGTGCGCCACCTTTCCGCGTCTCGTTGTCGAGGAGCGAAGGCGCGGCGCACGTCGACATGCTGTGGATCGATCTCGATCGTGACGGCGAAGAGTCACCAGCCGAACGGTTGCACGCCGAGCCCAAGGAAACCCGCGGCAAGTGGTGGTCGAGTTTCCAGGCCACGTTGTCGCTGCCGACGTCCAAAGGCGGTGTGCGTTCGTACCCGATCGCGCTCTGGTATGTCGAAGACCCTCGAGAGCCGGACGCTGCGCCAGCTCTACGTTGGACGCGTCGCGGTTGGCACGCCGGCAAGCTCACGATCGGCGACCAGCCAGCATACGTGTCGATCACCGAGCGCGTGATGGACGGCGTCTTCGATCAGCGGGACTGCTGGGCGATCGCGCGATCCGTCGATGCTCTCACGCGCGCTCCGTCCCGTTCGATGGAGGGGCACGTCTGGCTCGATGGCGTCGCGTATCGCGCGTTGTCGATCGACTCGGACGGTAGCGCAATGACGTTCGAGGCCTTCGATCCTGGATTCACCGAGGCCGAGGAGAAAGAGCGCGCCGACACCACGAAGCCAGACCGCGAAGCTCCGCGTGCCGCCGCACCGCTCGCGTTCGGCAAGGACTTCGCTGCTGCTCTCGCCGAGGCTAAGCGCGATGGCAAACAGCTCTTCGTCGACTTCGAAACGACGTGGTGCGGTCCGTGCAAAGCGATGGACCAGTGGGTCTACACCGCGGCCGACGTGGTCGATGCAGGCAAGGGCTTCGTAGCCGTCAAGCTCGACGGCGATGAGGAACGCGACTTGGTCAAGAAGTACGGTGTCGGCGGCTATCCGACGATGCTCGTGCTCGACGCTGACGGCAAGGTGCTGCGACGAGCGGTCGGCTACCGAGGCGTCAAAGCCATGGCCGCATGGTTGCGGAACTGAGCTGCTACCTCGAGAAGGATCGTTCGGGCTTCCCGAGATCGCGCAGCTTTGGGCATGACTCGGTGCTTCGACGTGCTGTAAACGTCGTGACCAGGCAGTCGATCAGGTTGTCTGATCGGAATATCGTTTCGTTTCCCCTGAGATCCACACATGAGCTACAGCACGGCGTTCTACGGGCGAGTCGAGATCGAACCGATCCTGGCCGATGCGGAGCGAGCGTTCCTCGCCGCCTATCCCGATTCGCTCTGGCGTGCCGATCCTTCGACGCCGTTCTTGATGACCGCTGCGCCGCCGGCGCCTCGCCAACCCGATGGTCCGTGCGGGTGGAAGACGACGGACGATGGCTCCGCGCTGACGTGGGACCGTGAGGAAGGGTTCTCGGAGCCCGAAGCGTGGATGCGCTTCCTGATCGACGAGTTCCTCGCGCCATCGGGTCGAAGCCGTTGCGGTGACGATCCGCGCTTCGAGTCCTTCACGTTCGACCACGTGTGCACGGGCACGCTCGCCGCGATCGGTGAAGAACCGCTCGACTACTGGCTCTTGCACGTGCAGGGCAACGTCGTGGAGCGACAGGTCGTACTGCGACCGGATAACTTCCGTCTCGACCGAGTGCGTCTCGAGCCGCTCGAAGAGCAGGGCATCCTGCTCCAAGACGTGATCGCACGCCCGGGGCGGGGTCGCGAAGAAAGCGTACGCGCGACCTTGGACGCGATCGAGTTCGGGAGTCGCGAGGACTTCGTGCGCGGATTGGGCGAACTCGCGCCGGCGCTGCCCGGTGGCGCAGAGTTGAGCGGCTTCCTCGACACGCTCGACTGACAGGTCAGCGTGGTGGAGCTGTTGCGGGGCACGAGGGGGCGAGCGACTATGGTCGTTGGTCGAACCGGGCGTGAACTCATTCCTCCGACACGAAGCCCGGCCACTGGCGCATGTAGTCCACGAATGGCTCGCTCAACGCCTGGCTGCGAAGATGCTCGGGCGAGTAGGGCGGGCGTTGCGGCTCCCAGCCTGGCACGGACGCATCCACGGGCCATCGCGCGTTTCCGATCGCTGCACGCGCGATGCCGACGAGGTCCGCGCCGTGGTCGAGGACCAGCTCCGCCTGCGCGGGTGTCCACACGCCGCCCGTCGCGATCAGCGTCGTCTCACCCGCGATGGCGTCGCGAAACCACGTCGTCAGCGGTTTGTCCGATTCGGGATGTGCGGCCGGCGCACGAAAGCTGTCCCAGTTGGACGCGTGGACGAAGTCGACGCCGTCGTCGACGAGCCACCGCGTGACTTGGAGAGAGTCCTCGAGGGTCACGCCTTGTTCTGCGACTTCGGGCGACAAGCGCACGCCGACGAGGAAGTGCTCGGGAGTCGCGCTACGCACCGCGGAGACGATCTCACGCACGAAGCGCGCACGGTTCTCGTGCGAGCCGCCCCAGTCGTCGGTGCGCTTGTTCGTGATCGTGCCGAGGAACTGCGTGATGAGATAGCCGTGGGCACCGTGGATCTCGACACCGTCGAAGCCTGCGTCGGCGCAGCGCTTTGCCGCCGCAGCGAAGGCGTCGATCGTCCGCGTGATGTCCTCGACAGTTGCCGTGCGGGGCTTCTCGAAGTCCTTCGCGTCGAGTTCGAAGTCGCTCGCGCTCCAAGGCTGCAAGCCGGTCAAGCGTGACGGTGCCCGAACGCCGCCGTGGAAGATCTGCGCGAGGGAAAGTGCGCCGGCGTCGCGGAGGGTGGTCGCGAGCCGCTTCAGACCGGGAAGCAACGCGTCGTCGAAGACGCCGAGTTCTCCGTCCCAGCCCTGGCCGTCCGTCGCGACGTGTGCGGCACAGGTCGTGACGATGCCGAACGATGTGCGGGCGCGCAGCCATTCGAGTTCTGCGTCGCTCAGCGATCCGTCCGCGTGACTCTGCTTGTTGGTCATCGCCGCGAGCACGAGGCGATTGCGCGCGACGTGACCCGTGCGCGGAAACACGTACGACTCGAGGGCTTTCATGTTCTTCGTTGTGTCAGCCAAACTCTGAGAAAACGCGACCAGGATGATGCGGATTCGGAGTGATCTGCGGAGGTTGATGCTGTCTAGGAGATCACGAGCGAGCTTCCCGCGCGAGCTCGTCGTCGAGTGCGTCCGCGAGTGCGGCGTACTGTTCGAGGCTGTTGTAGAGCTGCGCCGAGATCCGCAACGCACGAAGTTCGAGCGCCGGCCAGTGGAGCACGGGGACCTGAATTCGATGCCTGTCGTAGAGCGCGTCGTGCAGCGGATCGGCCGTTTGGTTCGAGTCCCCGACCGGCACGTGCTCGGTCGGTAGGGCGATCGTCGCGAGATGACCGATCATCGTCGCTGGCGCGGGCGCTTCGGGGGTCATGCCATGGCGCTCGAGTCGTGCGAGCATAAGTTCGCGCCCAGCGAGAACGAGATCATGGTTGTGCCTGCGGACCGCAGGCCAGCCACCGTCGATCATCGAAGCCATGGCATCGATCGCATTTGGGATGCACAGCCACGGCGTCGGGTCGGCGGTTCCCGGCCAGTCGAACTCGAGACGGAAGCGACTACGGTCTGCGCGCGGCGAGTTCGCGCCGTGACCGATCGTGAGTGGACGGACCGACGCGCGCAGGTCTTCGCGCACGTAGAGCAGCGCTGCGCCTTTCGGTGTGCAGAGCCACTTGTGCGCATTGCCGGTGTAGTAGGCGGCGCCGAGTGCGTCGAGTTCGAGTTCGACGTGCCCCGGGCCGTGAGCGCCGTCGACGAGCGTCTCGACTCCGCGCTCTCGCAGCCCCGTGACGATCTCACGGATCGGAAGCATGAGGCCCGTCGGGCTCGTGATGTGATCGATCAGCGCGAGCTTGGTGCGGTCCGTGACGGCGGCGAGGATCGCTTCCGTCGCTGCTTCGGGCGCACGGATCGGAAAGGGCACGTCGACGGCGACGACTTCGGCGCCTGCACGCTTCGCGACGAAGTCGAGCGCGTTGCGACACGCGTTGTATTCGTGATTGGTCGTCAAGAGCTGATCGCCGGCCTCGAGGTCGAGCGAATGCAGCACGGTGTTGACGCCGCTCGTCGCGTTCGAGATCAACGCGAGACTCTCAGGATCGGCGCCGACGAACTCGGCGAGTCGATGGCGCGCCTCGTCCTGCGCAGGCTCGAGCAGCCGGACGAAGAAGTGCACGGGATCGCGTTCGATGCGCCGTTGCCATTCGCGCTGCGCTTCGAGCACGACAGTAGGGGACGCGCCGAAGGAGCCGTGATTGAGGAAGATCGTCTCGGGGTCGAGCGACCAGTGCTGTGCGTAGGGAGAGGCTGGCATCGTGCGCAGAGCCTACCGAGGGCCACGACTATCCGTGTCGTGTTGTTGACGTGGACGCCCGTCGGTGATCGCGCGCCGAGCTGGCTGTGCCGCTGGCAAAGCGCGCGGATGCAGGCAGATCAGGCGATCTGTCGAAGGAGCGCAACGTTGCTAGCGGCGCAGAGGGCTGGTGGTCAAGTCTGCGTATTTGCGACTCAGGACACTGGGAGGTGCCGGTGGTGCAATGCACTTCTCCCGAGTACCGTGAGGTCGTCCTAATAGTTCGCGCCTGAACACGAACGATGCACCCACACACACGCGCACGCCTCGGGCTGCTCACTTGCCTCGTCCTCGTCGGCTGTCAGAGCGCGGGCTCGCACCACGCTCGCGCATCCGGTGATGCTGCGGCCGACGCGCGCCAGATCCACTGGCAGCGCAGCGTCGACGACGCGCTGGCACTGGCTCGCGCCGAGCAGCGACCGATCCTCGTCGCGCTCAACATGGACGGCGAGAGCGCCAGCGACCGCATCGTGCGTGAGCAGTATCGCGATCCGGCGTTCGTCGCGATGTCGCGCCACTACGTCTGCGTGGTCGCCAGCCTGTTCCGCCACAACCCGCGCGACTACGACGACCAGGGGCGACGCATTCCCTGTCCGCGCCTCGGCAGCTGCACCTGCGGCGAGCACATCGCGCTCGAGCCGCTGACCTACGACCGCTTCCTGGCGGACGGCGAACGGGTCGCGCCGCGGCATGCGGTGATCGCGCCAGACGGCAGCAAGCTGCTCGACGAGTCGCTGAGCTTCGATCTGAAGGACATCGATCGGGCGCTCTTCGAGTCCGCAAAGGCGGCGCCGCCCGCGCGAGACGATGTGCTCGTGCACGACTGGGCTCAGCTCGCATCATTGCGATCGGATCGGGGACGGCTGCAGCTCGAGCGTGCAATCGAGCGTACGCAGGACGAAGCGACGCTCGAAGCGGCTCTCGCGTCGATCGCCGCGCACGGCGACGCGGGATCTCTCGATGCCTTGCGATGCTTGGTGCCGAGGCTGCGTGGTTTCTCCGCCGAGTTGCATCGGCGTTTCGTGACCACGGTGCGTGCCTTGTCGCTCGAGGCGCAGGTCGCGAACGTGCTGCGGGCGCAAGCCCAGGCGATCGGGCCTATCGCCACTGGCGAGCCGATTGCATCGTCGCTGTGGCTGCCGTTGCTCGCTGACCTCGACCCGAATGGTGCAGCAACGCGCGCCTACCTACTCGCGTGCGTCGCTGTCGGTCAGCACGGCGCGCAAGCGGCAGTCGCGGCCGCGTTCCCTGAGGATGCCGCGACGGAGATCCAAGCGGCGATCGAGCGAAATGGAGGTGCGCTTGCGATCACGAAGTTCCTCGAGAACGCGATCGTGCGGTCGACAGCAAGCCGTAAGGATCCAAAAGCGAATCCGATCACGGACGCGATGCCGACCGAAGAGGCCTTGCTCGCCGAACTCGCGACGCTCGATGAAGAACGCAAGGCTCGCCCCAATGATGCCGAGCTGCGCGCACGGCTCGGCAAGGCCTCGCTCGATCTCGCGAGGCGACGCATCGAGAGTCAGGGCAGCGCGGTGTCCGCGCTACTCATCGATGCAGAAGTCGCGTTCGCCGAAGCGCTTCGTACGGAGCCCGATCACCCAGAATGGTGGATCGAGCGCGCGCGCGCGGCGTACTTTCGGAACGCCTTCGACGAAGAACTCGCGCACGCACGCGAAGCACTGAAAGCGGCGACAGGCAAGTCGGACCTCGAGCTGTCGCTCGAGGCCTTGGCAGGCCGTGCGCGCGAGGTCGAAGGCGAACGTGGACGCGATGCCGACGATGGACGCGCAATCGAAGCACTGCGATGGATCGCCGACGCCGACGCGAGACTCTTCGGCAGTCAGCTCACCGATGATCCCGCGCGCGCCGCCATCTCGATGATCGAAGGGCTGCGCAGCTTCGCGCTCGTTGCGATCAGCGACTATGGGAACGAAGGCGACTGGGCGAGCCTCGCGTCGTATTGCGGTGCACTCGGTCTACGGCAAGCGGAGTCCGCGATCGCGCGAGCAGGGACGCGACGCTTCCCCGGCGGCGGGATGCTTCGCGAGACCCTGCGGCAAGCGCTCTGGAATGGTGGGCGCTCGGAACTCGCGGCGCCGCTCGCGGATCGAATCGCGATGGAACTCGGTCGCGACCATCCGGCTCGTGCCGACGCGGAGTGGTACGCAGGTCGCGCGTGGATGCTGCAGGCCGAAGACGAACGGCGCGAAGAAGTCCCCGATGCGGCACTCGCGAGCTATGCCGCCGCGCGGCAGCGCTTCGAGCGGACTGCGAGCCTGCGCCCCGACTATGCCTCCAACTGCGCGTTCTACGTCGCGCAGTGCTGGATCGGTACCGGTCTCGCCAACGCACGCGCCGGTCGCCGCCAGGCAGCCGCGGACGCTCTCGTTGCTGCGGTGTCGTCGTACGCACAGCTCGCCACTGCGCGCGACGGTCTCGGCTACGACGTGCTCGATCTCGTCGACAAGATCTTCGAATGGCGCGCGAGCGGGGCCAGTCCTGTCGATCCGATGCAGTTGCTCGACCGCCTCGACGTGGTCGTGCCCGAGGATCCGTTCTACGCCGTTGCGATCGCCGACAGCCAACTGCGCGAAGCGCTTCGCGCCGATGGCCGCAATCCCGAACGCGCCGAGCGCGAGACCGTCGACGCTGCGGGTGAGCGGATCCGCATGCTCATGGGCTTGCCAGACGAAGAAGGCGACCAATACCTCGAGACGTCGATCCGCCTGTTGCGCCGCGTCGCGGATCGCCTGAAGGCCGAGGAGGACAAGAAGGCGCTCGCACAGGCCGACACGATCTGGGCCGAACGCAATCTCGAGCGCGGGCGTGACGATGGCGTGCGCGAAGCGCTGCGAGAGGCGATGACGCTCCTCGCGGGCAAGGTCCCCGAGTTCTCCGATTCCGACGACGACCTCGTGCGCGTCGCTGCCGCGCTGAGGACAGTGTTGGGCGAGGCGCGGCCGCGCTGGCGTGCCGGACGATGACGACACAGGCACGAGACCTGCTCGAGATCTGAGGCGCACGAGTTCGGCTATGGGTGACGATCGGTACCGCGACTTCTACGGCGATCTCTTCGGTGGCGGATCCGAACTGCCGTCGCCCTTGCTCGAGAAGTTGCTCGTCCGTCTCGCGGAGGACGATGGGCAGGCTTGGCTCGCGACGCGTGTCGACCTGGAGCCGGTCTCTT
This sequence comes from Planctomycetota bacterium, assembly GCA_020426005.1. Lineage (GTDB taxonomy): Bacteria > Planctomycetota > UBA1135 > UBA1135 > JACKHW01. The sequence continues at coordinate 20,456 of JAGQQW010000066.1, forward strand.
CGGTACTTGCTGCATCGCGAAATGCCTCATCGGGCGAGAACGAGCGACTCGACGCTGTGCGCAAGCTGGCGTGCGCGTGGATCGACCGTCACGATGCCTCGACGCAGTCGCGGCAAGAGACGGAAGCGACGACTGTCGAGAACCTCCTCGTACGTCTGGTCCTCGAGTCGTTTCTCTTCGTGATGGGAGGAACCGGGGACGCGACGATGGTCTTACCGCTCGGCAGCGGACCGTCGGCACTCGTCGAAGTCGCAGTCGCGTGCGAATCCCAACCCGTGATACGCGACTTGCTGCTGGATGCCGCGCATCGTCAGCGGCCGGCAAGGGCTCTGCAGCGCGTGGGGCTGCCGCACCATGTGGGCGACTACCGTATCGATCGACGCATCGGCGGTGGCGCGATGGGCCAGGTCTACGTCGGTCGCGCGCGCGACGGTACGCGGGTCGCGATCAAGGTGCTGCGCTTCTGGATCCAGGATCGCGCGACCGAGAAGCGCTTCGCAAAGGAGATCGAGATCCTCGGTGCTCTCGATCATCCGTCGATCGCGAGGATTTCGGGCAGCGGTACGACGCACGATGCGCCATACCACGTGACCGAGTTCGTGGAGGGGGTGGACCTGCTGACTTACGCGCGTAACAACGCATTGTCCTTGCGGGACCGTCTGCGCTTGTTGGTCAAAGTCTGTGACGCGGTCGATCACGCACATGTGCGCGGGATCGTGCATCGCGATCTGAAGCCTTCGAACATCCTCGTCAAGGCCGATGGCACGCCGAAGGTGCTGGACTTCGGGATCGCGATGCGGTTCGACTCGGCCGTCGGTGAGCCGTCGTTGACCGATTCTGGCGCGTTGCTCGGGACGCCGGGGTACATGAGCCCGGAACAATGCCTCGGGGCGAGAAGCGCGATCGGCCCGCACAGCGATGTCTACGCGCTCGGGGTCTTGCTCTACGAACTCGTATCGGGCGTGCGGCCGCACGACACGACGAAGTACGATCCGATTGGCGCGTTGCGGGTAACCGTCACGCGCGAGCCCCGCCGTCTCGATCGCTTGGGCGAAGCGCCGCTACCTATCGTGGCGGTCGCGGGCAAAGCGGTCGCACGACGGAGCGAGCAGCGCTATGCGAATGCGGGTCGCCTCGCAGAAGAGCTGCGGCGCTATCTCGGGGGTCAGGAGGTCGAAGCACGACTTCCCTCGTTCGGGACCCGGCTCGTTCGGCGAGCTCGCGAACATAGGATCGCAACCGGGATCGGTGCGATGCTCCTCGTCGGTCTGCTGGGCGGCACGTGGTTGCTCGCAACGAAGCGTGCCGCGGTCGCCGCGCAGAAGACCGCCTACGAGTCCACGCGCGTTGCCTACGAATCGCTGATCAAGCAGGTCGATCGTGCCCCTCCGGTCGAATCGATCGGTGTCGCGAAGCGCGTGCTCGAGCGCATCCGCGAACTCGAGCTCGAAGCGCGTTCGCCCGAACTCGAACGTATCGAGGCGCTCGTACGCGGCCAGCTCGGTGGGCTCTACGTGCGGACGGGCGAGCGTGAACTCGCGACCCTGGAGCGCGACGCGTGTCTCTTGTTCTGGAAGCGCTGGATCGAATCGCACCCGGCGGACACCGAGGCGCTCGGGCGCTACTCGATCGCGATCGTCGAGCGTGGCGACCTCGAGAAGCACGAGGGGCGCCTCGACTCGGCACTCGCATACTACGAACAGGCACTGGGCCTCGACGAACAACTCGTCGAGATCGAGCCCGATTCGCGACTCTTCTGCGACAACCTCATCTGGAGTTATCTGCGTCTCGGAGAGTTCCGGCACGAAGAGAACATCGATTTGATCGAAGCCGCGCGTTGGTATCGCAAGGCACACGAAGCCGCCATGAGGCTCGCCGCGTTGCGACCGGATTGCATCCCGACCCTGTGGACGCTGTCGCACACGCACACGCGTCTGTTCAACCTGCTGTCGTGGAGCCACGGCCTCGCCGCGATCAAAGAGCAGCACGTTCGTGCAGCCTATGCCTGCGTCGAACGGCTGGCGTTGGTCAAGCCTGGCAACGGATCGATCGCGTATCAGTACACATCGGTACGTCTTGCCTACGCCTCCATCCTTATGGAGGCAGGCGACCTCAATGCGGCCGAACGCGTGTACGTCACGACGATTCACGACGTGGGACAGGCCGTTCATGGTGAGCCCGAGTCGCCGGAACTCGCGGGTGCTCTCGCGATGGCGTACACCGAGTCGATCGGCAACCTCTTGGTCGCCGGTGAGGAGGAGCGAGCGCGTGAGCGGTATGCGGAAATGCTCGACAAACTCGAAGGCATTGCCTTGCTGCACCCGAACGTACGTGACCAAGTCACCTTCGCACAAGTCCACAACGACCCGCGCTTTCGCGATCTCGCGCGGGAAACGCGCGCCTTGGCCCAATGGGATGCCGCCGTGAAGCGCTACGAAGAGGCGTGCAGAGAACGTCGTAGTCCGAGGAATCGTTGGGGCTTTCTCGTTGCCATCTCTGAGAGCCCCCGTGAATCCGACCGCCGTCGCGCTCGCGCCGCGATCGAGACGTGCGGCGACGCGGTTTGCGAGAACCCGAGGGCCGCCGAGCCTGCGGATCTCGCCGTTGTGATGTGGGCCATCTGCAAGAATCAGGTCCGCGCGGAGCTAGCCGATCGCTATCGAGCCGAAGTTCAGCAACTTGAAAAGGACCTTCGAGCCGTCCTCGTCGATCGTCGGTGACGTTCGCCCGGTCTCGCCAATCTCACTCTTTGCGAAGCATTTCCTTGCGCTGTACTACGTAGCTGTCACCGAATCCGCCGGGCCGCTCTTTGGCTCAGATGACCGCTGCGACGCGCACACGGCGCGGCCCCTTGATGGGGCGGCCAAGCGTTGGCTTCGTTGTGAGACCTCCTACTCGCGCGGCGGAGCATTGCTCGACTGGGTCCCGAGCCGTGCGACCTCCGCATCGATGACCTGTCGCACGAGGCTCGTCTCGGTTGCATCCGTGCTCGCATCGCTCACCGCGCTCTCCCGCGCGAACGCATCGAACAGCTCGCGCTTGTCCGCGAGCACTTCCTTCATCCGTTCGTCGACGGTGTCGGTTGCGAAGAAGCGGTGGACCATCACGGTTCGCGTTTGCCCCATGCGGTGCGCGCGTGCGACGGCTTGTTCTTCGGTCGACGGTTTCCACTGCGGCTCGAGCAAGCAGACCGCCGATGCGGCTTGCAGGTTGAGGCCCGTGCCTGCGGCGTCGATCTGGCCGAGCAATACGGCGTGACCGTCCGCTTCGGTGAATGCATCGCACAGTCGCTGTCGTTCGCTCGCCGCGACTTTGCCCGAGATCGTGCCGATCAGGGTGCCGCTCTCCTCGCATCGCCGTGCGACTTCCGCGAGGACGTCGAGAAAGAACGAGAACACGAGCACCTTGCGCCCTTCTTCGCGGTATTCGTCGAGCAGCTCGTCGAGGCGGTCGAGCTTGGACGATACGCGCGCGCCATCAGCGAGAGTGCCGAGCGTCACGATGCGCCGCATCGCCATGATCTTGCGCTCTTGCACCGCGTGCTCGTACTCGCGTGTCTCGTCGGCGGACAGGTCGATCCACTCCTCTTTCTCGATGCGCTCCGGGAGTTCCTTCAGCACGTCGTTCTGGTTGCGGCGCACGTAGACCGGTGCGACGGCGGTCAAGAACGTACGGCGCCCGATGACGAGACCGTCGTCCGATGGGGCGTCGTCTTCGAGGCTCGAGGCGAGCTGAGGCTGGAGCTGGCCGATCAGTGCGTGGAACTCGGGCAACCGATTCTCGAGCGGTGTGCCGCTCATGTAACACACGCGATCGCTGCGCGCAGCGATCGCGGTGATCGCTTGCGTACGAGCAGCGTCGGGGTTCTTGGCGTAGTGTGCCTCGTCGACGACGAGCATGTCGATGCGATGGGAAGCGTGTGTACCGTCGAAGAGCGGGAGCAGCCGCAGCGTGCCGAACGAGGTGATCGCGACGCCGCCGTCTCGGGCCCACTGCATGACCCTCGCGTCCCGTTCGCTGCCGTGCAGGATCATGACGGGTAACGTCGTGTGCCGTGTCGTCTCGCGCGCCCAGTTGGTGAGAACACTCGCCGGTGCCACGACGAGGAAGCACTTCCCGCCTTCGGCATAGGCGACGTGCGCGAACGCGGCGAGAGCCTGCACGGTCTTGCCGAGTCCCATCTCGTCGCCGAGCAGCGTGCGGCGTTGTACGAGCAAATACTTGGCGCCGAATTCTTGATAGCCGCGCAACGTGACGCGCAGGCCGCGGCTGTCGAGTGACGAGCGCTCGACGCGGCGCGCGACGTCGATGGGGAGGCCACCGGTCACGGCCGACGACGCTGCACTGGCGGTGCCCTGACGCTGGACGAGCGCGCGTTCGATGACAGCCGTGAATTCGGCCATGCGTTGCGCGTGTTCTCGTGCGAGGTCGAAGTCGGTGGGACGGCGACGAAGAGCCTCCTTGGCGCGCTTACGAGCGAGCGTCGCGGCGGTGAGTCGCCCGTTCGGACCGCGTCCGTGACGGACTTCCTCGACGAG
>JAGQQW010000067.1 GCA_020426005.1 Planctomycetota bacterium
CCTCGAGCTCCATCCGGAACGCGTCGACCGGGCGCGCGACTTGGAGGTCGAAGCCGTCCGGAAAATGCAGCGTGTCGTAGACCGTGCCGAACGAACGAAACTCGATCGCGCCATCGCTCAGCCAATCGAGAATGCGCCCCGAGTGCTGCTCACGGCCGAAGTCGCCGCAGTAGTGGAGACCGACATCCCAGGTGAAGCCGTCGCGCGAGAACGCGTGCGTCAAGCCACCGATCGACGATGCCTGCTCGAGGAGGAGGACCTTGTGGTTCATCCGGGACAGCGCAGTGGCGGTCGTCATCCCGCCCATGCCCGATCCGATGACGATGACGTCGAAGTCGTTCTCGGTCTGCGTGGAGGTCATGGCGTTGCTTCCTCGCTTTGCCTCGGTGAGCTTCGCGCCGTAGCTGCGCTGGCGCCGAGGGGCCGCATCGATCATCGATCCAAACGTGGATCCGACCAGTAGCAGTTGTGCGCAGTTCGCTGCATCTTGAAGGGAATGCACGAGGACGATGGGCCATGCCACGCCAGTACTACGAATTGCTGTTCCGTCTCGATCGGGTCGAAGCACGACTCCTGTGGTTCACGAATCACGTGGACGGAGTCGTCGTGGATCCCGGTGGCTGCGTCCCGGCTTTCGAATTCAAGGACGGGCTCATGGAGTTCGCGCGCAGCCTGGGTGTGGTCCTTACGATCGAAGAGCCCGTCTTGCACGACCTCGACACCGTCACGGCTTGGTTGCAAGCGCCGTGCGGTGAGTTCATCGATTGCAACACGCTCCTGAGTGCATGGAACTTGTTCGACGATATTGCGAAGAGCGTCGACAACGACCGTGCGCGGCGCTTCCGTGAAGTGGATGCGAGCTTCCCGAAGCGGCACTACGACAAGCTCTTTGCCGGTTGCAACCTGCCCGTGTTCACGCCGGAAGGGAAGCACTACGACCCGATTTGGAACGACTCGGAGGTCGACGATCTGAGTCGCCTGTTGGCGCTTGGGCTCGCGTTGTTCCGGAACGTCGTGCAGTTGCGCGAAGGCCTGTGACGATCAGGCTCGCCTCTCGCACGAGCGGTCACTCGCAAGCTGTTCGATCGCTGTGCGACTCGAGAATCACGTTCATTGAGGAAGTACCTCGAACATGCGACGTGATGGATCGAAGCGCAGAGTGTCGACGTCCTGCCCGAGCGCCTGCCATGCCGCCAGGAATGCCGCGCACCGCATCGACCAATCACTCGTGTCGGCATTGCTCGTCTCGATCGAAACGACGTCGAAGGACGCTTCACGGCCGAGTCTCTTTGCAGCTAGCTGTAGCCCCTCGACGAGCCCCAGGATCCACGGCGATGTGGGGGGAGGTGCGTCTTCGGGCAACGTGATTCCGGTTCCGAGCTTCGCGTTGCGCACCGTGACGCAGCCGAAGGCTCCTATTCCTCCGAGGACCCGCGCGAAGCGCCCCTCGAAGGTATCAGCGGGAGTGCCCGAACTGTGGGAGGACGTTGACATCGAAGAAGTTCTCGTTGCCGAATTGCGTGCCACGACGTACCCGGTCGAAGCCGTGTGGCACGGCATCCGAGTTCCACAATCGCGAGTGGTTGTTCAGCCATGAATTCTGCGCTGCGTCCGGAAGGCGCGTGAGGTCCATGGTATTCATCGAACGTAGATCGCGACGCGGAATGCGATGGCGGAGGACGCCGAGATCCGTCGCGCCATTGCCCTCGAGACGTGTCAAGTAGTTGCGCGCGCTTGCGCGCGTCTCCCACGCGTAAAGGCCTTCACCGAGGTGCGCCTTGTTGGCCGCTGTCGGGAACGGGCGTCCCGAGTTGCGCAACCAGCGTGCTCTGTCCGCTGCGTCTTGCACGCTATAGAAGGTCTTGAAGTGCATCGCCTCGCCGCCCGCACCGCCACCGGCGAGGATGCCGGTCATTTGGGCGAAGCCATTGAGACCGGTCTGCCATCGCTCGATGTTGCTGAGCTGGTCCCAATTGCCGGTCATCGCATAGTTGCCCATGTCGACGCCCATGTACGCGTCGATCATGCCGCTCGCGCCGGTCAAGTCTCCGCCGAGCGATCCGAATACCTGGCCGAGTCCATCGAGCAGGCTGCCACCATTGCCCATGACGAGTTCGCCGCGCGTCATCGCGCGATCCCACATTCGAGAGCCTGCGCATTTGATGCGTTGCAGGGTCTCGCCGGGATTCATGACGGCATGAGCGGCTCCAGACGCTGCGTTGCCGACGTCGCTCGCGACTCCACCCACGAAGTGCCCGGCGAAGTCGGCGGCCCACGCCGCTTCGGACTTGACTTCGTACCAGGCATTGTCGAGCCAGTCCGGCCACATGCCCGTCGGGTCGACGCCGTTGACGAGGTCGTTTGCGGCGAACGCGTACCCGTTCCCGAGATTCGCTCCATCGGTCCAGATACCGATGGGGTCCTTCTGCAAGAAGCGACCGAGCTCAGGGCTGTAGTGCCGCGCGCGGAACCAGTAGAGACCGGTCTCCGGATCGAGACGCGTCGTCTGGAAGCGATACTCGTTGCCCGTGCTGCCGTTCAGCGGAACGCTCGTCTTGCCGAAGGCGTCGTACGCGTAGCGCTCGACGATCGTTCCGGCGTCATCCACGAGGGCGGCGATGTTGCCGAGCGAGTTCTCAGTGACCCAGAACGTCTGCGTCGCGGCGCTGCCAGTTTGGACCTGGAGGAGTTCGTCGGGAGCCACGCCCCAGACGTGACTCTTCTGGAGTGCCCCGCTGCCGTCGTGCTCCTCGAGGATGCGGGACCCGTCGTAGACGTAGTGCGTCGTCGCCGGGGTCGTGCCGAGTGGATCGACGACCTTGAAGGCGCGCCGATCCATCGCGTCGTAGCTGTAGCGGACGAGCACCGCATTCGTACTGCGATTGCGAACTTCGACTAGACGGTTCTTGAAGTCGTAGCCGTAGCGGCGCACGCCGTCGTCGAGCAGGTTGCCGTTGTTGTCCCAGGTGAACGTCTCGGGAGACGCGCTCCCGACCTTGCGGCTCGCGTACTGGTTGGTACCAGCGCTACGGGTCCAAGTCGTCGTCGTGCCAGTGCCACCGATCGTGTCGATGCTCGTCGCGCGGTTGTGCGCGCCGTCGAAGAACCACGATTGCCAATTGCTCGTGCGGTAGGCCTCGGGAGCGATGCGCGCGCCGGCGGCAACGCTCGTCAGGTCGACGCCGCGCTCTTCACGCACGACTCGGTAGATCGAATCGTAGTTGTAGATCTCGCCGAGATTGCCGTCGTGGACGCGCTTCTCGAAGAGTCGATGATGTGCACGGTCGTAGCCGTATTCGAAGCGGGCTACCGTCGCCGTGCTCGTCTGGTGATCGAGCACGATCGGGCGCGGGATCGCATCGTAGGTCGTGGTGCACGTGAGAACCGGCGCGACGCCGAGGCGGCGTCGTTCGACGCGCGACGGGCCCTTGTAGTCGTAGCGTGCAAGGACGCTCGAACCCTCCGAGATCGTCGCGAGGCGGTTGAGCGCATCGAACGTCGACGTGAGTACACGCGTCCCCGTGCCGAACGAATCGTGATACGTGCATACCATCCGATTGCTCATGCCGTCGAACACGTTCTGCACACGCCACGGCCCCTGCTGGTCGGTGACGATGTTCTGCAGCGAGTCGTATTCGAACTCACAGCGCATCGCGGTCGCGCCGAACCCGTCGTCGTTCTGTGCCAACGTCGTGCGCGACAGTGCATCGAAGCCGAACTGCTCGTAGCTCGCGCCGAGCACGCCGCTGCCCTTCACGATGTTGCGCCGATACATCCGGCCGAGCCCGTCGTAGCTCATCGTGGCGGACGTGCCGTTCTGGTCGGTCCACGACGCTACCTGGTTGTCGCTGTTGTACTGTGTCGTGCGCTTCGTCAGGTCGCCGTATTCGAGCTCGACGAGCCGGCCGAGGCGGTCGTAGCGGTACTGGGTACGTGTGCCGTTGTCATCGGTCCGCGAGGCGACGAGCGAATCGTCGTCGAAGAGCGACACCGTTGTGATCGAACCCGCCGGAGCACCGTCGCCGCGACCCGTGCTCGTGAGTGTGCTCACGGTCTTCCAGACTCGATCGAGCGCATCGCGGTGGAAGCGCACGATGTTTCCGGCACTTCCCGATCCTCGCACGGCATCGGAGGTCTGCACGACGTTGCTTCGAGAATCGTAATAACGCTCGTGGACACTGCTGTCGGGGTCGACGGTCGAGCGCAACCGGTCGAGACCGTCGTACGTGAACGTCGTGACGAAAATCTCGACGCCGCTACCAGCTCCCGACGACGAGTCGACACGCGTGGTCTTGACGAGGTTCGAATTGGCGTCGTACTCGCTCGTGACCGTGTTGCCGAGCGCATCGGTGACGACACTCACACGATCCGCCGTGTCCCAGGTCGTCGTCGTGCGATTGCCACGATCGTCCTCGACCCACAGGACCTTGGACTCGGCATCGTACTTGGTGACCTTCGTGCGCGATCCATCGCCGACATTGGAACCCATCGCATCGAAGTGGCGCACCTCACGACGCACGACGCGATCGATCTCGTCGAAGACGGCGGTCGACTCCTGCAGCGTCCGTCGTGTCGCACCGGTCTTGTGCGAGTCGATACCGACGAGGCGCGTCAGGACCAGGTTGCTGTCGAAATCGTACCCGAGTGTGACGACAGCGCCCTCGGGATCGGTCGTCTGGACACGACGGTCGAAGCCGTCATAGGCGTGCTGCGTGACGTCCCCTGGGGCAGCCGCTGGAAAGCGCGGTGTCGGCCCACCGAGCACCGTCTGGCGAATGCGGTCGGACGTCTCGAGAATGTTGCCGTTCTCGTCGTAGTTCGAATAGCGAACGACAGCATCGGTCGGTGGCGCATTCGTCGGATCGACGTCGTTGTCACCGAGCACGCTGCGGAAGGGCAGCTCGCGCTCGTCGTAGAGCGTCGTCGTGATCGTGGCGCTCCGCGTGCCGAGACGCGGCGCCGGCGCGCGCACGGCGATGCGATTGGTCTGCGCGTCGTAGTAGTAGTCGGTACGTATGGAGCCCGCGTCGCTGCCATCGTCACGCGTGCGATCCTTCTCGGTCAGGACGACCTGGTGGAGGATGTCGAACTCCGCACGATCCGTGATCGTGGCGTGCGCGTAGGCAGCGCCGTTCTCGTCGAGGTTCTGCGTCTCGGTGCGGATGCGGTCGTTGTTGGCCGAGTAGTAGTGATCGACTCGGTAACGGGCGCTGCCGACCGGTCGTGCGAACGTGCGTACGACCTGATTGAGTTCGTTGTAGATCGTCTCGGTGCGTTGCGCCTTGGGGTCGACGATCGCGGTGACGTTTCCCGACGTGTCGTACTCGTAGCGCGTCGTCAGGCGGAAGCCCGTGAAGTCTTCGTAGATCGCCGCGATGTAGCCTTCGCGATCACTCGGATCGAACGGTGTGTTGTTCGAAGCGTAGTATTCGTGCCGCTTGCGTCGCCCGGTCGGGTCGATCTTGTCGACGAGTTGGCCTCGCGCGTTCCACGTGCGCTTCTCCGAGATGCCCTGCCCGAGATTCGGTCCGCTCGTCTGGATCGTTGGCCAGATCGTCTGAATGAGGTTCCCGACGTCGAAGTCCGTGGCTCCGTTGCGATCGCCGTAGCCTTCGGGAATGCGATCGAGGGCTGGAACTCCACGCGCAGCCTGGACACCGGTCGATTCCTGATAGTCGAAGACGAAGGTCACCGTGTGGCGAGCAACCGTCGGATCGGACAGGTCGAGCTTGCCGTTGGCGGTGAGGGGGACGTTCCCGCCCGGGAACCCGCGCGGAGACGTGATCGTGCGCGTCTGCTGGTAGATCGGTTCGTACGTGTAGCGAGTGACGAGATCCGTAAGGCCGCCACCGACCGTGCCGACCTGGCGGCACACTTCGAGCTTGTTCTGCTGGGCTTCGCGCCGAGCGTTCTGCTCGTCGTAGAGCATCGTCGTGACGTTGCCGCGCGGGTACGTGATCTTCTCGAGCAGTCCCTCGCTCGTGTATTCGTAGTCGGTGCGATAGTCGCCTTCGCCGCTGCGTACGTTGCGATTGGTGCGCGAGATCGTGCGAATCTCGCTGAGGCTCTGATCGAAGTAGTGCACACGCACGTTGCCGTTTCGCGTCGTCTCGATCGTGCGCCCGAAAGCGAGACTCGGTGCATCCGGATCGCTTCCCAGGTCGCGGGAGTACGAAAACGTCGACGTTCCACCGACGACGACATTGGGGTTGGACGGAGCGCCGCCGCTGTCGTGTCCCCATCGTTCGGCGATCACGCGGTCGAATTCGACCTTGGTCGGGTCGGCCGTCGCAGCGTAGGTCATCGTGACCATCGCTTTGGACTGGCCGGGGTCGTTGCCCGTGTTGAAGCCCGGTTCGACGATGCTCAGGAGGTTGTGGTCGAGTCGCGCATCGATCGCTCCCTGGCTGTACGTGTAGAGCGTCGTCTTGCCGCTCGGGAAATCGTTGCCTGTCGGCGTACCGACGACGCTCGGGGACGTGACCCGGATCAAATCGTCACGCAGGTCGTATTCGTACCGTACGGTGCGACCACGGAAGTCCGTGATCGACGTGAGCAACTGTGTCGGCGAGTTGTCGCTGTAGCGCAGCGTGTACTTGCGCCCTTGGGTGTCCACGACCTCCTCGATGTTGCAGTACGCGTTGCGTAGGAACGTCATCGAGTTCTGCCCGGTGCGATCCGTGATCGCGGCGAGGCAGCCGTTGCTGTCGTAGTCGAAGCGCGTTCCGTCGCGATCGATCTGCGTGAACGTGGTGTCGTTGTTCTCGATGAGCGAGTCGTAGTAGCCGGCGGCGCTCACGTAGGTGTTGCCGGCACCCTTCTGATAGACGTCCTCGCGTTGCATCCCGTCGACGACCGAGACGCTCGTTGCGCCGGGGATGCGGAAGACGCGTCGCTCGTAGGCGAGCGTCCAGTTGTAGCCGACGGGCCCGCGGAAGTTGGCACGACTCGCATAGCTGCGCGTCCACACGAAGTCGAAGCCGCGCGAAGGAACGCGCAGATCCGTGACGGTGAACTTGAGTTCGCCGTTGGCGAGATTCACCGGCAGCGAGTGACCGGACGGATCGGGGGGGCCGCAATCACGGTTCTTCGGGGGCTGCTCGCTGCGGCCTTGAAGTGGCGTGTCGAGCAAGTCGTTGACGAAGTCGGCTTTGTCGACGAGATTGCCGGCCTGGACGCGCCAGCAGAGCAATGGATGCGCGCGGTTGTTGGTCCGGACGATGCAGAAGGACTTGCCCGTGCCCGATGTGGCCGTGACCGCGGCCGTCCCCGTGGTGTCGTAGCTCCACGGGACGAGGTGTTCGTAGCCGGGCGGGTTCGTGCGGATCTCGTGGTAGAGACGCAACACCGGCGTCGCGGCGAAGTAGTCGCGCTTGGACGGCTTGGCGACCCAATGCACCGTGTAGACGATCGGGCGGATCGGACTCGGGGCGTGGTGCACGCCGACCGATGCGCGAATTTGCGAGCCTTGGGGGCCCGCACTGCTCCCCGAGTTGCCGGGAGCGTTCGGTGTCGTCGTGAAGGAAGGCCCGAAGCCCGTAGTGGGCGAAGCGCCCATCGCGAACCACTCGGCGATGCGCACGAACTGCGGTGGGGACGTCTCTACGTGCAAGGAGACGCTACCGCCTGCGTAGGTCGCCGTGGAACTGCGCGCGGCGTGCCGTACCGTGATGCCACCAACCGGCACGTGCACGCCTTCGACGACCACGGTACGCGAGCCCTTGGAGTCCCGCACCTCGACCGTGTGCTTCCCCGCGGTGCTCGCGGTGTAGCGCTGTTTCGCGGTGATCAGGCCATCGCGCTCGAGCCGGAGCTCGACCTCGGCGCCGACTGGCACCGGCAAGCCTTCGAGCGGCACTCGATGGGGCGTCGTCGTGAGGCCAGCGATCGGTGCGAACGCAACGTGGACCTGCTCGGAGCGCTCGCCGGTGCCGCAGCCAGGCAACGCGAGAATCACCGCACCAAGGGCGGACAGCACGCGCAGACGGAGGGTGTGAGAAAGAGTCATCACTGGTTCGCCGTGGTGAGGGTGAGAGCCGAGCTGCCGTACGTCGGGACGAGCTTCTTGCTGCCGGGTAGCGTCAAGCCCGTGAGCGTCGCGAAGGTTCCGCTGCGTGTGCCCCACGTGCACACGTCGAACGGGTCAGGGACTGTGGGCACATAGCTACCGATCAGGACAACGTCGAGCGTGCCCGCGAGGGTCGCCGTGCCGCCGACCGCGATGCGGTCGTAGAGCGAACCCACGGTCGTTCCCGCGAGTTCGACGGCAATCACTGCCGTGCTACTGCACGTGAGGTTCGCCGTGATCGTGAGGATGCCGGTCGCGGTCGAACCACCGGGCTCGAGCCGCCCGTCGAGGAGCACCGAACCGAGTTGGACCGTGCCCGCGCCAGCGAGCGTTCCTCCCTGGATCCGCAAGCTCGATGAGCCCTGTGCGAAATTCCAGTTGCCGTCGACCGTGATCGTGCCCGCGGTCTGGGTGTAGGTGAACCAGCAGTCGACGCGTGCTCCGGACTCGACGATGACCGTGCCGGCGTTCGTCGAGTTGGTCGATGAGCTGTCGATGTTGGCGATGGCGCCGTTCGTGACCGTGAACGAGCCGCCCGGCTTCACGTCGAAGAAATCGACGGAGATCCGCAGCGTGCGTGCCGCGACGTTGGAAGCGAGCGTGCCCGAGATCTCGAGTCGGGGAGTCGTGCCACCACTCGTGATCGATCCGGAGCCTTCGACCGTCGTGCCTGCTGCGAGGCGCCACGTCGTGTTGGTGCCGATCGAGATCGATGCGTTGTCGAGTACGATCTTGCCCGTGCCCGAGACGTCGTAGGTCGTCGAACCCGCAAAGTTGAGTTGGCCCGTCCCGCTCGATGTGAAGCGCGAGGTCAATACGTCGTTGACGACGAGGTTGCCGCGCACGGTCACGATCGATGGAGCGAGGACCGGTGCGTCGATCTGCATACCGTCGAGTACCGAGTTCTGACCGAGTGTGGTCGCGCCGGTTCCGGCAAGCGTGCCGTTCACGAAGTTCCATCGGCCCGTCACAGCGCCGTCGTTCTGCAACGATGTCGACTGCAGGTCGAGCGTCGCGTTGTTGCCGTCCAGCGTGCCGCCACTGTCGACGACGACACTCCCGGTGCTGGTCCATACGCCCGTCAGCTCGAGCTCGCCGCCACGCGCGCGGATCGTGCCGGAGTTCGTGTGCGCGACCGTGGCCGAACTGGTCTGGTACAAGCGCCCCGCGACGACGTCGATCGTCCCCTGGTTCACGAAGGGGCGATTGCCGAGCGAGCATGTACCGATGGTGTTCTCGAGCGTGAGCGACGGGCCGAGTGTGATCGTCGTCGTCGTCGTACCTCCCCACGCTGTCGGTCGCGACGTTCCCGCCATCGCAATCTTGCCGGTGCCGTCGATCGTCTGCGAACCGTTGACGTAGATGGTCGAGAGGCCGCTCGTGCCGGTTCCGAGCGCCGTCAAGGTTCCGCCCAACACGAGTCCCGAGATCGTGACTTGTGGCCCGTCGAGCGCGCCATCGCAGTTCAGCGTGAGGCTCTGCAACGTCGAGTTGAGGTAGAAGAAGAGCTCGCCGGTACCGCTGAGCGTGCCGTTCTGGATCACACCGCCGGCGCGCACCTGTCCGGTGATCGTCGAAGTCGTCGTGCCGAGATCGATGCCGCGCACTTCGAGTTGGCTCGGGCTCGCACTCTCGAGGGTGCCGCCGAGGAGTTGCCCGTCCTTCGAGCAGACGAGGCGCGCCGTGCCGGTCGTACGCAGCGTGCCACGACAGACCCAATTGCTCGAGACGTTGATCTGTCGAGCGTCGATGTTGGATTCGAGAACCCCGTCGATCTCGAGGTTCGCGATGGAAATCTGTGTGTCCCCGCCGAGGATTTCGATGCCCGAAGCAAAGCGCACCGTGACGCCCGCGTTCGATGTCACGTCTCGCCATGGCCCGTTGCCTGTCAGCAGGACGCGGCCGGTCCCTTGGACCGTCTGACTGGTTTGGAAGCGCAACGTCGAGCGATTGGTACTCGTGCCGTTGCGCAGATCGATGTCCGATTCGAGCGTCAACGTGTCGATGTCGAGAATGCGCTGACTGCACATCACGGGAATCTGCAAGACGAAGTTCGTGAGACCCGAGGTCGCGTAGACCGATACATTCCCTGCGCCAGAGAGGGTGCCGTTCGAAAGCGTGCCCGCCAGTTGGATGCTGCCAGTGACGGGGACGGTCGATGCGCCGAAGTCGGTGTCGGAGAGGCGGATCACGGCGGTGCCCGACTGGACGATCGGTCCGGTTTTGGATCCCGCGCCGGTGAAGATCAGTTGGCCATCGTTCTGCGCCTCGAGGCGTCCGTGCTGAGACCACGGCCCTTGGAACAGCATCGAACCCGACTCGCACAGCACGTCGCCCTGTAGGTCGAGATCGACGACCGAGATGCGCACGTAGCCGCCGCGAAGGCGAATCCCGCTCGCAAGCGTCGCCTTGCTATTCGCGTCGCCCGTGATGTCCTTCCAGACGCCGGTGCCGTTGCAGAAGATCTCGCCGGTTCCCGCGATCGTTTGGGTTCCTTGGAACCAGAGTCGCGTGCGCAGTGAACTCTGTCCGTTGTCGAGGCGCAGCGTCGCGGCGTCGAGCGTGAGACCGTTGCGGACGAAGAGCCCGTAGATGCCCCAGTGCAAGTCGAGGCCGCACGTGATCGCATCGAACGTCGAATCCGTGACGAGAGTCGCCGTGCCAGGGCCCGTGAGCGTGCCGTTCGCAACCGTTCCGCTGAGGTCGATCTCGCCCGAGACGGTCGTCGTTCCGTTGTCGAGCGCTACGTCGTACAGGCGCAGCGAAGCACCCGCTTCGACATCGATACTCGCGGTCATCAGGCCGTCACCCTGCATGAGGAGCGATGCACCGGAGAATGCGCGCATCGTGCCGCGACTCTCCCAAGCACTCGTGACGCGGAGGAACTGACTGGTGCCCGAAACCGCGAGAGCGCCGAGGAAACGCACCGTGCCGCCGGAGATCGTGCCGCCATTGCCGTCGACCGTGATTCCGGTGTCGAAGGTCACGACGGACGTTCCGGTCAGTTGCAGGTCACGCCATGGTGAAGAGCCTGCGAACTGAATGCGTCCGGCTCCCGTGACGGATTGCGTACCGGCGAACGTCAGATTGCTGTACAGACTCGACGTGCCGGGGAGGATCCGCAGCGTGCCGTCGAGGCCGAGGCCACCGCGGACCGTGAGACGACGACTCTGTGGGATTTCGATCCCACAGCTCACCGTCATGTTTTCGATGCTCGCGTTCGTCGTGGAGTCACTGACGACGAGTCCGGTCCCGGTCAGCGTGCCGTTCGACAGCTTGCCGCGGATCTTGACAGGACCCGACAGCTCGGTCGTCGTCGAGGCGAGATCGACATCTTGATAGAAGATGATCTCACCCGGGCCATCGAGACGGCCCGTGCTCCGTCCGGGGTCGTCGACGATGATCGTGCCGGTCGTCGCTTCGAGCGCACCGCTGCACGTCCACGGCGCTCGGAGCCACAGGATGCGCGAGGTCGTGTCGGCCCGCAGGGTGCCGTCGATCGTGACCATCGTCGTGGCATCGCCTGCGATCTCGCCGCTACCTCGAATGGTCAGATTGGAGCCGACGCGAAGATTGGTTCCCGGTGTGAGCGCGAGGCCATTGAGGTTGGTGCCGGTGAGCATGCGGACTTCCCCGATGCCGTCGAGTACCTGATTGCCGCTGAACGAGAAGTATCCACCGGGGGAACTGAACTGTCCGCCGGAGATCGATGCGACTCCATTCAGCGTGAGACCACGGCCGGCGACGTTCACGACGGCACCTGCCGGCATCGTGATCGCACCGTCGAGCACCATGTTCTCGAGGATGCAACCGTTGGAGCAGACCATCGTGGTATCGAGGCCGGTGAAGCGACCGTTCTTGATCGTGCCGCTGCCACGGTTGCTGATCGTGCCGATCAGATTGCGCGCACCGCCGTCGAGGTCGAGCACTGCCAGCACGTCGACGGTTCCGCCCGGGTTGTCGACGTTTCCTCGCAGGATGCCGTCGTTCTCGAGCGCGATGCGGCCCGTGCCTGTCGTCGCGATGGTTCCGTTGCAGACCCAACTCGTCGCGCGCACCGCGAGCGTGCTCGTCGTCGCGACGACGTTCCCGTCGATGAGCAAGGCTTCGGTTGCCGACCCGAGTTCGCCACTCCCACGAACCGTGAGATTGGAACCGATCGTCAGACTGCCACCGGTCGTGAGCAGGGAGCCGAAGAAGGACCCCGAACGCGTCAACGTGATTCGACCCGTACCTCCGATCGCGCGGTCGCCGGAAAGGACGAGAGGGACGTTCTGTACGACGAGTTCACCGTCGACATCGAGCGAGCCGACGATGTTGACGCCGTTGGCGATGATGTCGAGGCGGGACCCGATCGAGCAGTTCTCGAGAGTCGCGGGGCCGCGAATCGTCGCGGATCCGGTTCCGAGCACGGTGCGCACGCCCTTCCATCGACCCGTATTGTAGAGATCGACCGTGCCGTTGATCGTGAGGGGCGCGTCGGATTCGAGGACGCCGCCGTCGGTCGTGTAGAGGCGTTCGGTGTTGACGATCGCACGCACGTGCACAGGCGTGCGGATCCAGACCGTCGTTGTCTGGGATGGTCGGTCGATGACTGCGATGTCGTCGGGTCCCGGAACGCGCTGCAAGCTCCACTTCGTCGGATCGTGGAAGTCGCCACTCGCGTCGGTGTTCCAGTAGATGCCACGTCCGAGCGTGATCACGCCGGCGTCGGTCGTACCGCCCGGCATGCTGACGAGGTCGTCGGCGACGCCGACGAGCATCGTGCCCGCGACCTGCTTGTAGGTGCTGACGCTGATCGGGCCGAGTTTGGTTGGCACGTTCGTGAACCGAAAGCGCCCATCCGTCTCGGTCTGCGTCATGAATCCACCCGGATGGATGACGACCGTCGCACCGTCGACCGGCGTCTGATCCGACATGAAGACGAACCCCTCGACCGTTGTGAACAGATCGCCAGGCGAGACGATCGCCGTCGTCGTGGTCGTCACGCCTTCGTTGGAAGCGGTCAAGAAGACGATTCCGGCGCCACGCGCGGTCAGTCCGCCGGCGTTGTCGACGTTGAGGATGCGGGGATTGCTCGAGACGTAGCGCGTGCCTTGCGTGCGCAGCGACACGTCCGAGTACGCTGTGCCGCCGTAGTTGGCTTCGACCTTGAGATTGGCGCGTTGCCCCGTCTCGTCGAACGTGACGCGTGACGCGGTGGCGCGCAGCTTGACCGGATCGAGGATCTTCGTGCGGCTCACGGCGTTCATCGAAGCCGCAACGCGACCGTTGTTGCCGACGATGTCGACGTACGACGACGCTGCCCATGCATCTTGACTCGTGACGAGGCCTTTGAGCCGAGCACGCACAGGGTTGAGGTTGATCGGTATATTGTCGACCTGCCACGAACCGGCGAGGGACGCTCGTGCGCGTTGCGTGCCGACGGTGACTTCGAAGCTGTCGTCGACCTGAGGCGTGCTTCGCTGCGCGTTGAGCGGGTCGGAGCCCTGTTCGACCTCGACGCCGTCCGATACGCCATCGCGATCGGTGTCCGCGACGTTGGGATTGGTTCCGATCACGCACTCGTGCGCGTCGCGCAACCCGTCACGATCGATGTCTCCATCGAGTCCTTGCCCGACGAACGGGTTGAGTCCGACGAGGCGCTCCCAACTGTCGACGATGCCATCGCCGTCCGTGTCCCGATCCGTGACCGCGAATTGACCGATGCCGTAGTCGTTGCCGTTGCGGACGAGCACGTGGAGCTTGCGCGCTTGGTTGGCGAGGCTGGTCGGCAGGACGGGCGTCGAGAGCAAACCGTCACTCGTGATCGTGTAGACCTGGCTGCCGTCGCTGACGAAGTACTTGGTGCCGGTCGAACCGAGCGTCAAATCCTTGTTGTCGGTCGTGCGCGTGACGGTGAGCTGGTACGTCTGCGTCGGCCCGACAGGGAGGAAGAACGCGTTGCCCGGCGCCGTGATGCGCAGGGTGCCTTTCGAGCGCAACGTCGGTGAGTCTAGCTGTGCTTGGGTGAGTGCTGCAGGCAACGTCGGGTAGGCTGCGAGCGAACCCTTCGAGAGCGGGCGCAATACAGGCGCGAACGCGAGCAACGTCTCGTTGTAGTGGAGCGATTGCGTCGGCGCCAGCTCGAGTGCTGCGGCAGCGACCCAGTCGGAGATGCGGCCCTTGCTGCGCAACGTCGCGATCGCGTTTCGCATCGCGTTGTTGACCCACGCAGTGTGTTCGTCGCGGATACGCGACGGTGTCCAACCGCGTTCGAGCAACCGCGGAATCGAATCGGCCTGCATCGGACCGTCGAGCCACTGCGGGTCCTGCCCGAAGTTCTGCGCGAGGAACGACGCGTCGTCGTCGCTCATCTCGCCGTTGTCGCCGACCCAGTCCGGCACTTGGTCGCCGACCGGATCGCGGAACGGCGGTGGCATGTTGTTGCGGATCGCGTCCGCGTCTTCGAAGCGATCGACCGCGCGATGCCAGTTGTTCTCGGTGTAGTCGTTGGACCAATCCGGTGGGGAACCGCCACCTCCGCCACCGGCTTCTTGCCCGCAGCCTTCCTCGACGAGTTCCTGCACCAAGTCCTCGACACTGATCGATTGGCGACCGCTCTTCTTGAGTCGGTCGGTGACCGCATCGACGAGGTCGTCGCCGCAGAGGTCACGCAGCATCGCACCGAGGTTCGGGTATGGCGGACACGCGCCACCCCAGCCGGCTTTGGCGATGCCGGTGCCCGGGTCGCTGACGAGCACCGCTCCGTCTTCGCTGACCGAGCCGGTCGCGACGATGTCGAAGCGCTCGACGTCGTGGTCGTAGCTGAGGAAGTAGCACAGCGCGCCGGGTGCGAGACCACCCATGTTGGGCAGCCGTAGTTCGACCGGTGGGTCGAACGTCGCGCCGGCTGGTTGCAACGTCCAAGCGAACGGTAGCGCCGTGCCGTTGGGAAGCGGCATCGGCACTTCGTCGAAGTGCACTTGATTGACCGACACGGGCACCGGGTTGGTCGGGCTCGCGAGCACGCCGCGGTAGCGCATCGAACCCTTCTTGACGACGAAGCTGAGGCCCGGAACGCTCGGGATCGTGAGCTCGACGTCCTGCGTGTTGTCGACGACGCGCCAGGACGCAGGGTCGAGCGGCGGGATACGGATCGCTTCGCCGAGCGAGTTTTCGGTCAGCGCGACGACGACCGGGCGGAACTCGAGATCGGGGAACGTGCCGGCCGGGATCGGTTGCCCGTCGAGTTGGGTCGCGAGGCGGGCTTCGACGTGCAGGATCGAGGCACCCGACTCGGGGATGCCATCGAAACGAAAGCGCCCCTTCGGATCGGTCATGACCGGCGGACGCGCCTTGCCGTTGACGACGAGTTGTACGGGAGCGGCGCCGATCGCGCGGCCAGCGTTGTCGAGGACTTCGCCGACGAAGGTCGTCGTCGCCTGATTGCCGCCCGGGAGCGCGCGCACGAGGAAGACCGCTCGACCCTTCACCTGACCCGGAAACGATGCTTCGACGCGCTGTGTGCCTGCATACGGTCCGCACTGAAACGCGACCGTCGCGTTGCCGGTTGCGCTCGACACGACCGTCGCCTGCGACTTGCCGTCGACGAGGCCGCCACCTTCGAGGACCTTGAACGTCACTGGCACCCCCGCGACGCCGTTGAATCCGTCGTTGACCCAGATCATCAGCGGCTCGGGCGACATCCCCATCACGGCTGCGGTCTGGCGCGGCATGTTGGAGACGTGCACGTACGTGGCCGGTCCAGGCGTCGCGATCGCGCAGAAGAGCGCTTCTCCGAGGAAGTCGCGCGCCGTCGCGCGCACGCGGTGATTGCCGGCGCCGGCCTCGTTGCCGAGGATCCAGCGCACTCCGGCGATGCCATTGCTGTCCGTCTCGACTTGGACCGTTCGCTCCGCGAGGCCGCCGACGGGAGGAAGCAACGTGCCGTCGTTGCGCTCGACCGAGAACGTCACGAGCTTGCGAGCGAAGGGCTGTCCGTTGCCGTCGCGAAGCTGCACGCGCAAGAGCTTCGGAAGGACGCGCTGCACGGGACCAGTCTGCGCATTGCCATCGAGGATCGCGATCGTGGGGCTCAGCGGTGGCGGAGCGACGTACGTGACCCAGATGCTCTGTCCCGAGCGGTTCCCGACGCCATCCTCGGCGAAGACGCGGATCTCCGTTGCTTCGGGTGGTGTCTTCTGGCGCAGCGGAACTCCGGTGAGGAAGAAGCTGCCGTTGGTGCCGATACCGATGTTGACGGTCGCGGGCTTGTCGTCGACCAGGACCTTCAGCCCTTGGTATCCGGACAAGCGATCGCCGACACGTCCGAAGACGTCGACGGTGGGTGATGAAACGAAGCTCTTGTCGGCAGGGCCGTCGATATGCAGCTCGGGCGCTTCGAGGTCGTTCGAAAGACGCACGAGGGTCGTCGGTCCTCGTTCGATGCTCGCAGGTTCGGCCGGTGACAACCCGGTGACGTGGACGAGATCCGTCAGGTTCTTGGTGAGAGGCACCTGTGCGACGAAGCGGTCGCGCACGACCGGTGCGTAGAACGTCCCGAAGTGGCCCGTGATCTCGACGCGCTCGGCGCGTTCGACACGTCCCTGGATCGTCGTGACGAGGGACTTCGTGACACGCACTCCGGGTGCGAGCACGGGCGCTGTCGGCACGCTCGTGGGTTTCGGGTCCGGAGTCGCGGTACCCGTCTTGCCGATTTGGATCTGGGCGAATGTCGATGGCGCGAGCGTCAGGAACGTTGCGACGACGAGCCCTCGGATCGCGACTCTCTCGGAGGCGGAATGCATGAAGTCGAGAATCATGGGTTGTGCGGGCCTGAGGCCAAGACGAGCACGACTCGCTGGAGAGACGAGGGAGCGGAGAGAACGAATGGGAGTGGTTGTCCCGTGACCAGCGACCATTCGGCGAGGGTGCGCTCGAACGGTAGGGATGACGAACCGTAGCCCCGGCTCCAGACCACGCCGTCGATCGGGGAGCCGGTGAACGTGATCGAACCGTCGGTGATCGTCTGTGCGGTACTCGATTTCGAGAGCTGTCGTGGCCCCGAACTACCGTCCGCTTTCACGACGAAGACGTCCTCGGATGCACGTGCTTCGCCCTTGCGCGCGGCGTAGGCGACATGCGCGCCGTCGGGGGACACGACAAGGTGGGAGACAAGCACGATATCGTCGAGCGAGCCCTTTCCGGTATGGCCGGTGAGTGCTCGTGCGACGCCGGCGTTCTCGATGTCGAACGCGAACACGTTGCAATCGTGAAGCTCCGACGCGTCGAAACTCGTGGCGCTCTCCGCGACGAAGAACGCGAGCGGCGACGCGCCGGGGGCACGGCGAACCGCGAGTTCGAGTGCCGGACGCGGCGTCATCGAGAGGCCGGCATAGGTCGTGAGCGGTCCACCGCGCAGGCCGAACGTGGTCCCACCCGTTCCGAAGTCATTGCCGGTGATGTCCTTGACCGAGAGCGACTGGGTGTCGATCGCGATGAGGTTGTTGGTCGATGGTGGTGGGCTCGGCACGCGTCCCCCGAATCCGCGCACCCAGTAGACGTACCGTCCGTTCCCGGACGTGAACGAGCCGCGACTCGCGACGTTGCCAGTCGAGCCACCTTGCGTGAACGGCGGTGTGGTCACGTTGCCCGTCGACGTGCGCGTGATGTTCGCCGTGGATCCCGTCGTCGGATCGTATGCGTAGACGTCGCACGCGCCTTCGTCTTCGCCCGCGAGGAAGAGCAGGCGATTCTCCGCGACGAAGTGCACGCCCCCGACCCAGTCGACTTGGCTGTCGAACGAAGGCGCGATCACCGCTGTTGCGATGCCGCGCTGTGTTCCGTCGGTGTTGGCGACCCACAACTCATGAGCCCCGAGCGAACTACGATTGCCGCCGCCACTCACGAAGGCGACGCGCGTGCCGAGCGGAGAGATGGCGGCGCGACTGCCGTCGGCGCCGCTCGTGTCGCGGCGGAACGCGGCGAGGCGCGTCGTGGTCGTGAACCCCGATACGAGCACAACACTCGCCGTACTTCCGATTCCACGGATCGCGTAGACGTCGTGGTCGTTGCCGTTCGCGAGCGTGATGCACGCCGTCGTACCGTCGGTCGACAAGCGCCAGTGGCCGTTGCTCGTGAGCGCGACCTTGTTGGTGCCGGTCGTCGGTACGGCAAGCGGACTCGGTACGGACACGCCATCCGCAGGCCCCTCGTAGACGAGTGCAGCCGTCGTCGTTTCTGCGAGCGCGACGAGGCGATTCCGCGAAAGGATCAGGCCGCCATCGACGAAGCGCTGGGTTCCCGACGGAGAAATGTCGACGACGTTGTTCCCGCTCGTCCATGTCTTGGACGGATCGGTGTGGATCAAGAGCAGGCGATCTGGAGGACCTGTGGTTGCTGTGCTTCCCGAGTCGCGCACGACAGCGAGCGCGATTTCGCCGTCGCTCGTGAACGCGAAGTCCGGGCGGTAGATCGAGAAGCGCGTCGTCGACGGGCACGTGAGCGTCGCGTCGCGGATGCGCGCACCGCTCAGCTCGCGAACGATGCCCGTCGCACGTTCGATGGAGACGAGCGTGAAGTCGCGGCAATCCTGAGCGAGTCGAACGATGGCGAGATCGAAGCCGTTCGGCAGCGAGATACTCTGATAGATGCCGTTGACGAGACGTCGTGACACGGTTTCGGTGCGATGCACGTCGATCGCGGTCGTTCCTGGTGTCTCGACGAAATCGTACGGGTAGCCTTCGACGATGCCGGTGACGCCGGCGTGGCGAATCGGTTGGAACGCGCCCGTCACTACCTGTTGTGCGAGCGGTTGACCGAGGCTCGAATCCACGACGAGCTGCGCCGCGAAATCACCGGTGATCGTCGAGGGGTTCCGACCCTCGGCGAGCGCGGTGCTGCCGATGCCGCCGACGAACGTCGCGACCACGTCGTTGTCGCCGAGATAGAGCAAGAAGTTGATGAAGTCGACTTCGAGCGACTGCAAGTCGATCGTCTGACCGAGGAACGTCGGATCGTTGGGAATGGGGAGGCCGGTCGTCGAGCGACCCGTCGGCGAGAGGATGCCGACGAGGAGAGCGGGGTTGGCGAAGCCAGCGAGGTCGATGCGCAGCGATCCGCGCAAGAACGCGATCGGCAAGTCGAGTACGAAGTCGGTGTGCGCAGACCAGTAGATCAAGTACGGTCGTCCGGCGGACGTGACCGGCGATTGCAACTGCAACGCGAGCGTCTTTCCCGGGACTGGAGCCGCGGCGAGCTCCATGAGTCGATCCTGCGCGTGGACGCTTGGCCCGAGGGCGAATGGCGCGAGAAGGGTGAGTACGGCGAGAGCGTGCGATGGCTGCATTGCGGGCGGAGAGCGAGAACGATCGTGAGCGCGGGTGAGAGCTGCGGGCGCGTGATGATACCAACGCCCGAGGTACGCGTCTCGAAACGCGACTCGCACATGGCGTCGCTGCGCTATCGTGCGAGCACGTTGCGCCGCAGGCTCTCGCCCGCGCGCTGCAGTGCGACGAAGCTACTCGTTCTTACGCCCTTCGCATGGAGTCGTCGGCGCTCCCTCCCAAGCCCATCGTCATTGCCTGCAGTCTCGAACTGGAGCCACACACCTGATGAACCCACGGAACTGGATGGACCCGCGGACCCGGAGTGGCCGGCTGTCCTGGAGCTTCTTGATGGGGGGGGCGCTGATCGGCGTGTCTCGGGCGCAGTCTCGCGAACAGGTCACGACCAAGTACGACGACGGTGCGGTGCACGAGCGGTACCACGTCGACGAGGCCGGGGTCAAGCAGGGCTCGTCCACGGAGTACTGGCCCAGTGGTCGCACGAAGTGTCGAGCGACGTATCTCGAGGGCGCGCTGCACGGGCGTGTCGAGCGCTTCTACGAGGATGGTTCGCGGTTCGTCGTTGCGTACTACCGCAAGGGGACCCTGCACGGTGCCTATGACGAATACCTCGACGAGCGACACGTTCGCGCGAAGTACGTCGAGGGGACATTGCATGGTCGCGTCGCCGTGACGCGGGGCCGCGACGTCAGTCATCGCGTGTTCGATCATGGCAAGATCGTCTCGCTCGACGGTGCCGTCGTCTTCGCGCGTACGGACGAGGCGATTCGCGAGCGACTGACACGGATCGAGACGCTCGACGAGACAAGCGTCGCGAAGGCCACCGCAGCGGAGGATGCCCTCGCACTCGAACGCATGCGAGGTCTTGCGCGACTCAATGCGTATCGATACCTCTGCGGCATTCCGTGGGATGTCGTGCTCGACCCTGCCTTCAACGCATACACGGACGCGGCGGCATCCCTGTGCAAGGCGATCGGTCGCCTCGATCACAAGCCGCCCAATCCGGGCTGGGCCAAGGATCGTTTCGAGTTCGGCTTCGAGGGGACGAGCCACAGCAATCTCGCGGTGACGGCCAGCCTGCCGAGTTCGATCGATCAGTACATGAACGATTCGGACCCGAGCAACATCGACCGGATCGGTCATCGACGGTGGTGCCTGAATCCCACGATGGCCAAGACGGGGCTCGGGCGTGACGAGCGTTATGCCGCGATGTGGTCGATGGACGGTTCACGCAAGAACACGCCAAGGCTCGACTTCGTCGCGTATCCGCCACCGGGCTTCGTGCCCGTGGAGTACTTCGGTCCGCGCCATGCGTGGAGCATCACGTTCTCCGCGAGCACGAGCCGCAAGAAGCTCGCGGAGTCGGAGATTCGACTCTATCGACTCGACGAGCGCTTCTTGCGCGTCGGCGAAGCGCTGCCCTTCGATGCGTGTCACGTCGCTGCCGGCGGCTTCGGAGGCGGGGGAGCCTGCCTCGTCTTCCGCTCCCCCAATGCCGAGATCGTCCCCGGCGCCCGCTACGAAGTCGCGGTGATGACCGGTGGGGACAAGCGCCGCAGCGCGCTCGCGAATTTCATCGTCGAGTTCACGCAGCGGCGAGACGAGGTGAAGTGACCGGCAGGCGCGCTCAGCGCGTGCCGGCTTCGATCTGGAGGCCTGCGCTGAACGACCAGCTCTGAGCTGCAGCGGCGTCCAGTTGGACGGACTGCAAGTAGATCGGCTTGCCGATGAAGTTGTTGTCGTTGGGGATCGGGAGACCGACGTTCACGGACGGCGGCGAGATCGCGAGGGTCACGAGGACGTCGGGGGAGGGGTAGAGCGTCCCGCCCAGGATGCTCACGTCGATACGCGCGAGACCGATCACGACGAGGCCCGCGGTCAGCGCGCCGGTCGAGTTCTGGACCTCGAGGTTGGTCGACTGGCCGATGGCCGGACGCGTCGTCGCGCGTAGGGTAGGGATCCTGTTCTTGCCCGCGAGACCGTCACCGAACGAGAACGCGTCGTAGCCGAAGCGCGTGATGCGCGTCCGCCACGTGTTGGTTTGCCAGATGTATTCCTGGATCGACCAGAAGCCGACGTCGTCGACCGGGTCCACGTTGATGTGACTGTAGTCGCCGAAGCGATTGCGTCCCGATCCGTCGAGGCGATTCCAGGCCGCTTCGCCAGCCTTGACGAACACCGGGTCGGCGGTCATGCCGGCGGGATCACTCGCGCGGCGCCCGGTCAGGAAGGCCGAGCAGTAGACGCCGGCATGACTTCCCGAGAACCCGATGCCGACGTTGCCCTTCGCGTCGACGGCGATGGCGGGATAGTAGTAGTGCCAGAGCGAATCGCCGACCGTGCCGTACTGCTTGAGCGTGAGCGGGGAGACGCCGATCTCGTACCAGCGGAAGCCTGCACGACCGTTCACGTTGATCTCGTGGGCGGTCCAGAGAGAACCATTGCGGAACACTGCGTTCTGCGGGCGCGTGTCGAGCGTCGAGATGTTGGTCGAGCTGCCGAGCGCCGGTGCGTTCGGTGCGGAGCTGTGCGACGGAATCGACACGAGACCGATCTCGCTCAGGGTCGGCGCACTGAGCGGACCATTGACGCGACGCACGCGCAACGAGGACGACGAGCGGCGCGACACGAGGTATTCGCCTCCTGGATCCCCGTAGGTCGTGCAGGGTTGAATCGCACCTTCCCACGGAAGCGAGCGGAAGGCCGTGATCGTGCCGACGCTCGGCGGGTTGGCGAGGAGCGGTGCCTTGTCGATTGCCCAGATCGTCATGCGTGCCGACCCGGTGACCATGTAGGCGGCCGAATAGATGCCACGCGAGTCGACGCCGAGTGTCGGGTAGTCGGGCCATCGAGTCGCATCGGTGCCCTGGTTCGTCTGGAACGAGAACTTGTACCAACTGCCGGCAGGATCCGTCGTCGCGGAGATCGCGTAGAAGAAGGTCTTCGTCCGCGAGAAGTCGGTCGCGAGGATGATGTAGCGACCCGCGTGGCTGTCCCACACGGCACGCGGGTCCCCGACGGTTCCGCTGGCGCCCCAGAACGCGCCGAGGCTCGTGTTGACGACGCGTGTCTTCGTCGTCTTCGTCCATGCGGACAGATTGGAGTTGGTGATCGAGATGAAGTGATTCGGTCCCGAGCAACCGCACGTGTCGGGCGGGATGTAGGTTGCGCCCGGATCGCCTTGGGTGACTCCGATGAAGTCGTCCCACGTCGAGGGGGTCGTGCCACCAGCAGCAGCCAAAGGCGTGATCTCCGTCTCACCGCCGGCCTCGAGAATCGGCTCGCGCGGTGCGGGAACGATGTCCGACGACTCGATCTGGTGCTGGAAGCCCGTCCCGAAATCCCAAGTCAGACCTGCGTACTGCGTCTTCGTCAGGATGTCGCGCGCGTGGAGGTCGTCGAAGTCGAGCGCGACGACGCGATCGTCGACGCGATAGCGGAGGTCATCGAGCGCGAAATAGCCGCGGCCATCGACGAACGGCTGGGCTTCGATGACGAGCCGCTCGACACCTTGCATGTCGAGCGAAATCTTCGAGTGTGTCGTGCCGAGCGGAAACCACTTCGAGGTCGCCACGACCTTACCGCCGGCGATGCCGCTGAAGCGCACTGCGTGCGCCGGCGCCGAACCATGTCCTGCGACCCACAGGTCGAGCACATCGACTGCGCGAGCGAAGCCGATCGACATGCGCGGGTCACCCCATTCATTGACGATCGCACGGGTGCCGGAGTGTGTCGGAGTCTTCGCGGTTTCGGGCGGAACGAACCAGCGACCGGGCTGCCCTTCGAACAACGTCGGGCGAGGATCGGGGAACTGGGCGGCTCGCGCGCGGACGACGTCCATCGATTCGAGGACCAGCGGGGAGATCGCGGCGTCCGGAATGCGCTCGCCCCGAACCTGAGCGTTCAGCGGGGCGATGAGTGCAACCGGAGCGATCGCGAGTGTCGCGAAGAGGGGGAGATGAGCTCGATGCATCGATGTCGCTGCAAGAACCCTTGCAGCCAGTGGGAGTAGCAGAGAAGAGCGGATCGCAGGAAGAACGAAAACCCGCGGGGGCACGGGGTTCGATCTTACACGCGATCGGTCTTCTCACACTACTGCTGCGAGCCTGCAGAGTGCGGGCTGCGACCGAGATCTCCGCCAGGCGGTCAGTTCCGCAACTTGGCTTCCATCCAGTCGAGCGCATCCGCGACCTTCGACTTCGCGGTCCGGAAGGACTCCGCGGTCGCATCCCCGAGGTCGTCGAGGTCCTTCTCGATGGCCGCCTTCTTCTCGCGCAGTTCGGCCTTCACGTCTTCGGAAGCCGACTGCCAGCGATCTTGAAGTCGGTCCAACTTCTCGCGACTCGCAGCGACGAACTCGTTCTTCTTGTCGACCGCATAGTCACGAAGGTCTTCGGCCTTGTTCGAGATCTTCTGTCCAGCCTCGTCGAGCTTCGTCTTTGCGGACGATTGGTCTTCACAGGCAACGACGAATGCCGTTGTCAGGACGACCAAGGTCGCGGCGAGGGTTCGTTTCCAAGCTTGCATCGGGTTCATAGCGTAGGTCTTCATGGGAGTGTGCCTTTGCAATGGGCATGCCAGTCGTTCTGGCTGGTCGAAGCCAAGGGACAGCGGGGCTTCTGGGGCGACGATTCGATGCAGCCGCACGACGAATGCACAATCGCCAAACTGCCGTTGCGTGAAACGCACGGACTCAAAGCGGCTCGCTTCGATAGACGCATTCCGGCGAGCCATCGCGATCTCCGTACAGGGACAACCGGACCTCGGGATCGCTCCATTTCGCGCTGACTTCGACGAAGCCGATGTTCAGTCCGTTGTATGGATTCTGCATTGCCTTCGCCGACGGCACGACGCGGCTGATCGTGGCGGCATCGCCGGAGCCGATCGTGCACGAATGGCGCACCAGCGAGAGGCGCGCTGCGAGGTTGACGAGAAAGCGCTCATGGTTGGCGATCGGACTCGAAATGAGCTGATCGAGCACGACACCTCGCGACCGAATCTCGAGCTTCATGACAGCGCCGATGTGGATGTCGCCACTCGCGATCACGAAGCGTTGTTTGGGATGCGCGAGCCTATGCCGAACGAGTGTTTCGACGATACGCTCGCGGTCGTGCTTCCAATGTGGATGCGAGAGCCGGTCCGTGAAGTCGTCTCCCCTCGACGTCAGGAGTCCGCCGAGCCAAGAGATTGCCCTCGGAACATGGTGGAGGGGCAGGCTCATGCCGAGCACGAAGACGGGACGGTCCGCATACCGCTCGAGGCATCGTTCGAGATCCTGGAACTGACGTGCGGAAATCAG